>NZ_LGCW01000259.1:0-65664 GCF_001279365.1 Streptomyces sp. NRRL F-5755
CACTACCACCCCCCGAAACCACCCCCACCTTCCCCTCAACCGGCGCATCCCGCCGCACGATCACCCGGTTCTCCACATCGACCACGAGATCGGGGTGGGCCGCCGCCATGCCGCGGAGCGCGTCGGTCACTACGGATTCGGGGACGTTGATGAGCATTTTCATGCGGGGCTCCTCGGGTGCTCGAAGGAATCGGCGGTGAGCTGCGATGCTGCAGGTCAGAGGTGGTAGGAGGGCTGGTTGGCTCTGGCGGTCCCCGGCGGTTGGCGGCGGTCTCCGTCGGTACTGATGCTGACCTCATGCTGACTTTGCTGACGAGGCGTCAGTTGCTGGATAAGTTACTCAGCGTGACGGCCTCAGGATATGCGGAGGCGCTGGAGGTTGCGCAAGGGGTTAGAGGGCGGAGGGCGTGAGTCCTGTATGCGGCGGCGCCTCGATGGGGGTGGGGGCTGGCGGTTAGCCGACACTTGAGCAAAGTGGGTGTGCGGCAAGTTGAACGTGCCCCCGCGGTGTTTGTCCTCTGTCGCTGCTGGTCGCGCCTTGGGGCCCGGAGGGTACGTCGAACGGATGGGGGGTGGAAGGGCAGGCAGGAGCGCTCTACAAATTGTTTCCTGTGACGCATCATGTGGAGTGTGTTGTCATCCTTGAGAGGGCGACAAAGGGCTCCTGACCTGTGGTTTGTGCGTGCGCATTATGTGCGGTGTGGGCGTTACGGGCGAAATCTTGACGCTGAAATGACGCTCGTTTGGCGCTCGTCCTGATGGGGCGTCAGGTGCGTTGCCGGGCTGGTCAGGCCACGTGATCAGCGGTGTTGGTTGGCGAGGAGATCTTCTTGAAGTCCTCTTCCGGACGGCCGCCACCTGGGCTTTTGTGTGGTGGTGGCAGTCTGGCCAGGGTAAATGGATCTTTCGGGGCCTTTCATTGTGGCTCAGCTTTACGCGGTCGATTCTCCCCAGACGCTCCCCACGGGGACTCCGTTCTCCCCAGGTTCTCCCAGAGAACCTCATCGGTTGACTTCGTTTCCGGCCTGGGACAAGGGCGTTCAGCGACTACGAGCTGTTTCTTTCGTTTGATGAGGCGTCAGCGGTTGCGGCCTCCGGCCCGCCCCCGCTGCGCGCGGCCTCGGCCCGGATACGGTGGTCAGCCACAGGCCCCCGGAAACCGTACGCAGGCTGACCGAGGGGATCCGCTCGTCCCGCTGTCCGTGCGCCGCCCGCAGCCGCTCTTGCTCACGGCTCTTCGCGGCCTCGTGCGCTTGTCGGGCAGCTTTCGTCTCGTGGTGCATCTCCACCGCGGACGTCACGAGCTCGATCAGCGCCTGCTGGCCCTTCCCTTTCTGTGACCCCGCCACCAGGGCGCCCCGGCGGGCACTGCGCGTGATGACGATCTGGTCCACAGGCGTGGGCGGGTCCGGGACCGTCACGCGTGTTCCTTCTCCGGCTTTCAGGCGGTCGAGAAGGGTTTCGAGTCCGGCCAGGTTCGTCGTCAGGCGGACCTTGATGTACTTCCAGCTCCTTCGGGGAGTCAGTGAGGCTTCGGCGACATCGCCGTCGGCGGTGCGGACGAAGGCCACGAAGCGGGCCGCGGCTGACGGCTTTCACTTTTCCCCATGCACCCGAATGTTT
Organism: Streptomyces sp. NRRL F-5755; assembly: GCF_001279365.1. NCBI lineage: Bacteria > Bacillati > Actinomycetota > Actinomycetes > Kitasatosporales > Streptomycetaceae > Streptomyces > Streptomyces sp. NRRL F-5755. The sequence goes on from NZ_LGCW01000259.1 coordinate 1,624, forward strand.
CACTGGGATAGGGCTGCCACCAGGCCCCAACGGGCCAACCAGCACTGATTCTGTCGACCGGAGGGCACGAAGCCACGGAAGCGCGAAAGCTCTGTCGCTACCACCCACCTCGCATCCGAGGCTGAACTGGAGGGGCCGAAGCCGGTACGTGGCTGGCAATCACACACGGCGGTGCGGCCATATTTGAGGGGCACCCCGTGTGACCTGCGCATTGAACAGTTTAGTGCGCAGATCACCGCCATCGCTTGCGCGCCAAAGAGTTCAGCCCCCAGGTCAAGCCCATGTGAGCTGAACTCTTGTCTCTTGCCCAACTATCAGCTGTGAACATGGAGTGACGCGTTCCTGCCCGGCGCAGTGACAAGGTGCGTGCCGTTCGGTCCTGGCCGCGCTCACGCGCCCGCCAGAGGGCACTGTGGACCGGTGGACGTACAGGATGTGCTCGCCGCCTTCACGGCGCTCGGGGCGGTTTTCTCGGGGCTGGCGGCCCTCGGCATGGTCGTGGTGGTGCGTTGGCAGACCAAGTTCGGGCGCGGCCTCACCCTGGAGTCGATGAGTTCGCAGGCTGCCGTGGAGCGGGAGTTGCAGCTGGAGGCGCAGCGGCGCGAGGTGTGGACAGCGTTCCTGCGGGCTTCGGACGCGTTCGTCGACGCGGTTTGGCGGCTGAGGGAGGTGGACTCGCGATCCTGGGCGGAAGAACTGCGCGCCAGATACCAGGCACTGATGGAAGCGTGCTCGGAACTACGGCTCCTCGGCCCCGACGTCGTTGTCCGGCACGCGGAGGCGGTATGGGAGCGGTGCGCGTGCATGGAACGGTATGCGGTCAGGCGGGCCGTGGTGCGATCCGCGCTGAACGCCCTGGAGCGACGGTGGTGTCCGGGAAACGCGGAGCGGTGCGAGGAGCGATGCGGGGTCAGTGACGCGCACAACTGCGCCTGGCTGGCGCATGTGATGCTCGAAGGCTGGGGCAACCGGGACGACGACGACCGCCCCGAAGACCTTGACCACCTGGAGTACTTGATCCGGGAGAGTGGCGTCCTTGCAGGCGACAGCGCGGCGGCGGAGAGCGGCGTACTGACGGAGGACGACCTGCACTGGCTCCTGGCCGTCGCCGGCAATCCCGTTTCGTGGGACCTCCTTGCTGCTGAGGACCGCTGGCTGCGTCCTCGCACTGGCTATGACGAGTCCCGCGGGGCGTTCGTCAGCTCAGTACGCACCTTGCTGGTCGGAACCGGCGGGGCGGCCACAGAGTTCTAGGAGAGGTTGGTGACGCGGCTGGCTGGGATGCGGCCGTTGATGCCGGTGTGGGGTCCTGGCACCGGCCGGACCGCCGTCATTGGCTCCTCGCCCGCCGCAGCGTCCGCTGACGGATCCAGAAAATCTCCTACACACCGGGTGGTTCCTTGTGGCTGTTCAGGCGGTGGAGTCGCAGGGCAAGCTGCAGTTCGAGGGCTCTTGTGGGGCTGTTCCAGTCGGGGCCGAGGAGTTGTGCCACGCGGTCCAGCCGCTGCACCACGGTGTTGACGTGCACGTGGAGGGCCTTTTTGGCTTTGGACAGGCTTGCGCCATTGGTGTAGTAGGCGTCGAGGGTGCGGACCAGTTCGGTGCCGCGCTGCTGGTCGTAGGCAAGGACGGGACCGAGGAAGCGGTTCACGAAGCCGTTGATGTCCGACCGGTCGCCGAGCAGGACGCCGAGGAATCCCAGTGCGGCGATGTCCGCGCCGTCTCCGGTGCGGCCGAGTGCGTGCAGGGCGTCGAGGCAGCGGCAGGCTTCGGCGTATGTGCCCGGGAGCTGTTGGGGACCGGTGGCCGGCCCGGCGGATCCCACGGTGACCAGTGCTCCGGCTGCCTGGCCGAGGTCTCGGGCCAGCTGCGCGGCGAGTGGGCCGGGCTCGGATGACGGTATGAGGAGGACGACGTGGCCGTCGCGGGTTCCCGCGAGCCCGCCGAGTGAGCGGGCCCGGCGTACGGCTTCTGCGAGCAACTGCGCACGGGGCTCGTTGTCGGTGTCCAGGGTGAGCACGGCGTAGGGCTGGGAGAGATTGAGGCCGAGCCTGCGGGCACGGATGGTGAGGCTTGCGGGATCGTGGTGCGCGCCGTGCTGTTCGTAGCTGAGCAGATCGTCGAGGAGTTCTCCGCGGACGCGGTCCTCCGCTTCGGCGACGGTGCGGCGCAGCAGCAGCAGGAGGGCGGCGACCAGGGCTGCGCGTTCGAACAGGCGCCGGTCGGCGTCGGCCAGGTCCGCACGTCCGGTCAGGACGATGCTGCCGAGGAGCTGGGATCCGGCCAGTACGGCACACACCCAGGTGCCGTCCACCGGGACGGCATGGCCACCGGTGCGGGAGGCGCTGATGCCCTGGGAGGACGGGGCGAGGGGGTCGGTGCCGGCACGGGCCATCTCGGTGCCGTCCGAGTCGTGGAGGGCGAGGCCGCCGCCGAGCAGGGCGGCGATCTCACGAACCAGATCGTCGACGCTTCCGCCGCGCAGGACCAGGTCGGTGAGCCGGTCGTGGGCGTCGGCGGCGCGGCGCAGGGCCGTGCTGTGGGCACGGGCGGTCTCGTTGGCGGTGTTGAGCTCTACGAGGGCGGAGCGGGTTTCCTCCAGCAGGCGGGCGCTGTCGATGGCTACTGCCGCGTGGTCGGCGAGTGAGGTGAGCAGGGCGATGGCGTCCGGGGGGAAGTCCCGGGTGGTGCGGTCCGCGGCGAAGAGCACGCCGATGACGCGTTTGCCGACACGCAAAGGGACGCCGAGGATGCCGCGCAGTCCTTCTTCCAGGACCGCTTCGTCGATGGGGCGGGTGTGCATGAAGCGGGGGTCGGTGTGGTAATCCGTGCTGGCGTAGGGGCGGGCGGTCTGGGCGACCAGTCCGCCGAGGCCCTCGCCCATGCCGAGCCGCAGTTGCTGGAAGCGGGCGGAGACGGAGCCGTCGGTGACCCGCATGAAGGTGTCTTTGGCGGCAGGGTCGTTGAGGGATAGGTAGGCGACGTCGGTAGAGAGCAGGGTCCTGGCACGGTGGACGATGGCGCGCAGGACCGCGTCGAGGTCGCGCAGTGCGGCGAGGTCACTCGCGGTGTCGAAGAGCGCGGCCAGTTCGGCCTCTCGTTTGCGGTGCTGGTCGAGGGTGCGCCGGATCTCCAGCGCGGCCTGGGCGGCTTCCTCCAGCAGGGAGCGCTCCCCGGGTGAGAGCTGCTCGGTGGAGGGGCCGGCCGACGGGCGGGGGAACTGCTCGGTGGGTGCTCCGGAGGCCAGCATGGTCAGCATCTGCCCGAGGGCCACCATCGCGCTGTGCGCTGCTGCGCGGTAGGTGCGGTCGTTTTCGCCGGCCATGCCGGTCTCCTTCCGGCCGGGGTGGGGGAGTCGGACGCGTGCGGGCTGCAATCTGGTGGGGTGTGGGTACGGCTTACGGGGGCCGGTCGCCCACCGGGTCTCTTGCGGGGCGGCGGGTGGGGAAGGCCGTCTCACACGGTGTCCTCGCCGACGACCGTCGGCAAGGACCGGTGCGCCGGGTGGGGGAAGGCGGCCGCGACGGTGGTGGTGAGGTCCCGGCCGCGGGTTTCCCTGGCAAGGGCGACGGTCACGGTGGTGATGATCGAGGCCAGGCAGAGGTAGAGGGCGACGGGGGTGGCGGAATCGTATTCCTTGAGGAGTTCGACCGCGATGATCGGTGCCAGCGCGCCGGCGACGATGGCGGCGAGCTGGGAGCCCATCGACGCGCCGGAGTAGCGGACCTTGGTGTCGAACAGTTCCGAGATGAAGGCTGCCTGTGGGCCGTACATGGCGCCGTGCAGCAGCAGGCCGGCTGTCACCGCGAGGGTGATCACGGCGAACGACTTGGAGTCGAGCAGGGCGAAGAAGCCGAAGGCCCACAGGGCCATGCCGGCCGAACCGATCAGGGTGACCGGCCGGCGGCCGATGCGGTCGGAGAGCGCGCCCCACAGGGGGATGGTGACGAAGTGGACCGCCGAGGCGATCAGTACGGCGTTCAGCGCGGTGCCCTTGGGCAGTTCGAGGTGGGTGGTGACGTAGACGAGGAGGAAGGCGGTGAGGACGTAGTAGGAGATGTTTTCGCCGAATCGGGTGCCGATGGCGGTGAGGACCTCCTTCCAGCTGCGGCGGAACACCTCGAGCACCGGGGCCTTCTCCTTGATGCCGCGGGCGGCGTCGGCCTGGGCCTCGGCTTGGGCGGCGAGGAAGACGGGGGACTCGGAGACGGAGACACGGATCCACAGGCCCAGCAGGACCAGAACGCCGGACAGGAGGAACGGGATGCGCCATCCCCACGCGGTGAAGGCTTCCTCCGACTGGACGGCGGCGAGGAGCGCGAGGACACCGGTGGCCAGGAGGTTGCCGCCCGGGGCTCCGGCCTGCGGCCATGAGGCCCAGAAGCCCCGCTGCTTGTCGCCGCCGTGCTCGGAGACGATGAGGACCGCGCCGCCCCATTCGCCGCCCAGCGCGAAGCCTTGGACGAGACGGAGCACGGTGAGCAGGATCGGTGCGCCCGCGCCGAGGGTTTCGTAGGTGGGCAGCAGTCCCATGGCGAACGTGGCCCCGCCCATCATGAGCAGGCTGATGACGAGCAGCTTCTTGCGGCCGATCTTGTCGCCGAAGTGCCCGAAGACCACGCCGCCCAGCGGCCTGGCGGCGAATCCGACCGCATAGGTGATGAAGGCGATCAGGGTGCCCACGAGCGGGTCGGCGGCGGGGAAGAAGAGGGTGTTGAACACCAGCGCGGCTGCGGAGCCGTAGAGGAAGAAGTCGTACCACTCGATGGTGGTGCCGATGAGGCTCGCACCGACGATGCGGGCGATCCCGGGGGAGCGGCCTGGAGCGGCTGGGCCGGTGGCCGGTGTCTCGGACATGTGTCACCAGTTTCCTGTGCGGGGTGGGCCGTGTGGAGTGGGAGAAGGGAGGGGCGGGGGCTCAAGTCGCTCCCCAGCCGCCGTCCAGGGGCAGGGAGGCACCGGTGACGGAGCTGGTGTGCGGTCCGCACAGCCACAGGACAGCGGCGGCGACCTCTTCGGCTTCGAGGAGCCGCTTGACCGGGGCGCGGGAGAGCAGGACATCGGAGAGGACGTCGCCGGCGCTGATGCCGTGGGCCGCGGCCTGATCATGGATCTGGCTCTCGACCAGCGGGGTACGGACGTAGCCGGGATTCACGCAGTTGCTGGTCACACCGTGCGGAGCGCCTTCGATGGCGGTGACCTTGCTCAAGCCCTCCAGGGCATGCTTGGCCGTGACGTAGGCGCACTTGTACGCGCTGGCGCGCAGTCCGTGGACGCTGGAGATGTTGATCACCCGGCCCCATCCGCCGGCGTACATGTGCGGCAGCACGCGGCGGATCAGCAGAAACGGCGCGGTGACCATCACCTGCTGCATGAGGGCGAAGCGTTCCGGCGGGAACTGGGCGAGGGGCGCGACGTGCTGGAGCCCGGCGTTGTTGACGAGGATGTCGATGTCCGCGGGCAGTGTGTCGGGCACCGCAGGGTCGGCCAGGTCGGCGATGTGTGCTGTCCCCCCGATGGCGTCGGCGACCGCCGCGGCCTTCTCGGCGTCCAGGTCGACCACGTGGACCTTGGCGCCGGCCGCTGCGAGGGCGGCGGCGCACGCCCAGCCGATGCCGCTGCCGCCGCCGGTCACCAATGCGGTGCGCCCCGAAAGGTCCACGCCTTGCGTGGCCGGGACGGGAGAGGCAGCCTGCCGCGGCGTGTGCGGGGAGGTGAATTCGCTGGTCATGGCCGGAAACAGTAGGGTCACCGCGCCAGCTCGCCTATGGGGATGACCACCACATTGTCCTGCCGGCGGGTGGCGGATTCCTCTGCGTGGGTGCCCGGAGGGGCAGGCTTGTCGCTCCGGCCCGCTTTCCTGGGGATCCACCACGGCCCGTCGTGACATCGCTCGCGGCGGGCCGTGGCATGTCAGCGGCCCAGTGGGCAGGTGGTCAGGAGCGTGGCTGCGTCGGCTGTGGGCGGACGGGGCACGGTGCCACTGGCCGGGGGCAGGTGGGAGTGGTCCAGCCATTCCTCCAGGGCGGTGAAGGCCGAGCGGTGGCAGGGGACGAGCGGCCTGAGCCGGCCGGGGAAGGTGTCCACCAGGGCGTCGGTGTGGGTGCCGTCCTCGACGCGGTAGTAGCGGTGCAGTCCGCCGCGGCCCGCCCGGCGAACCATCCGGGCGTAAACGTCGGAGTCCTGGCTGATGGGGAGCAGGACGTCCAGGGTGCCGTGGATGGTGATCAAGGGCTTGCCGATGCGGCCGGTCAGGGCGATCCGCTGCACGGCCCGGCGGACTTCCGCCGGGCGGGCGGCGTAGTCGTAGTCCGCGTCACAGGCCGCGCTTCCCGGGGTGCAGTACGGGGTGCCTGCCTCCGCCGGTCCGTCGAAGACGGGGTCCATCTCCTCGCGGTAGATGCGCTGGGTGAGGTCCCAGTACACCTTGTGGTGGTACGGCCACAGGAACTCCGATCCCGCCGGGTAGCCGGCCGCGTGCATCGCCCGGCGTGCCTGTTCGGCGGCGGGCCCGTGGGCCGCGTACACCGGGTAGTGGCGCAGCGCGGGCGGCAGGAACGTGAACAGGTTCGGCCCGTCGGCGCGCCACAAGGCGCCCTCCCAGTCCACTCCGCCGTCGTACAGCTCGGGATGGTTCTCCAACTGCCAGCGCACCAGGTAGCCGCCGTTGGACATGCCGGTCGCCAGGGTCCGGGCGGGCGGCCGGTGGTAGCGCTGGGCGACCACCGCACGGGCCGCACGGGTGAGCTGGGTCAGGCGCCGGTTCCACTCGGCGATGGCGTCACCCGGCCGGTCACCGTCACGATAAAAGGCGGGCCCGGTGTTGCCTTTGTCGGTGGCGGCGTAGGCGTAGCCGCGGGAGAGGACCCAGTCGGAGATGGCCCGGTCATTGGCATATTGCTCACGGTTGCCGGGGGCGCCCGCCACGACCAGGCCGCCGTTCCAGCGGTCGGGCAGGCGGAGGACGAACTGGGCGTCGTGGTTCCAGCCGTGGTTGGTGTTGGTGGCCGAGGTGTCGGGAAAGTAGCCGTCGATCTGGATACCGGGCACGCCGACCGGGACGGCGAGGGCTTTGGGGGTAAGTCCTGCCCAGTCGGCAGGGTCGGTGTGGCCGGATTTCACCGTTCCGGCTGTCGTGAGCTCCGCCAGGCAGGATGCCCGCTGGTGTGCGGCTGAGGGGACGATGACGCGCTGCAGACCGGCGCAGTGGCCACCCGGTGCCGAGCCCGCGGTAGTCGGTGCGGCCGCGGCCGCAGGCACAGTGAGGCCCACAGAGGCCAGGGACAGGAGGACCGAAGCGGCGCGCAGGCAAGGGTGCGCCATGGTGGTGAGGTGCGAGAGCATGCAGTACCTCTGGTTCCGAAGGCAGTGACGGGCCGGAGGGTAGGCGGCCACGGTCGGCTTGCGACATGGGTGCGCCCACCACGGTCGCGGCGGTCGAAACGGGTTCCTGCCCCATGCGGAGCGACGGGATGACGCCGGCGTCGCCCGGGGCCTCGGCAGCCTCTGCTTCGGCCAGGTGAGGAGACGGCCATCGCGATGGGCGATCAGCCGATCGGCGGCCATGTGCGAGCGGGTCGGAGTCTCGGAGTCCGGCGGAGTTATCCACTTCGCCCGCGTCGGCACTTTCGGGCCGTCGTACCGGGATGTACAGGACACGGCAACGTACGTGGGCGATCACCATGTCGAGCGCCCGGCCGTGTGGCATGGACACAGCCGGATCGGTGACGAACGGCTCGTCACCTCTCCAGGTTCTCTGCGGCGCTGCGGCGGCAACGTCCATACAGGTACCGGTCGATGTGTGGGGCGCTTCCATGGCAGAGGGCGTTGGCCCCTTCCTAGGGTCGACGCCAATTGGCCGAGTGGACACCGGCCCTGGCAGCGGTCGAAGGCCGTCGAGCCATGCCGCTGGCGACGAGGGCGGTTGGTGTCCCCGACGGAGAGGGACCGGATGGGTCTGGACAAGACGGTCGCGGACGCGGCCGAGGCAGTGGCGGATATCCCCGACGGGGCGTCACTGGCCGTCGGCGGATTCGGGCTGTGCGGCATACCGAGCGCGCTGATCGAAGCCCTGCTGCACCGGACGACCTCAAGGCTGGCGGTCGTGTCCAACAACTGCGGTGTGGACGACTGGGGGCTGGGGCTGCTCCTGCGCGCGGGCCGAATCGCCAGGATGACCAGCTCGTATGTGGGAGAGAACAAGGAGTTCGCCCGGCAGTACCTCAGCGGTGAGCTGGAGGTGGAACTGGTACCGCAGGGCACCCTCGCCGAGCGGCTGCGCGCGGGAGGCGCCGGAATTTCCGCCTTCTACACACCGGCCGGGGCCGGCACCCAGCACGGCGAGGGCGGCCTGCCGTGGCGGTACGGGGCGGAAGGCAGCGTCGCGATCGCCTCACCGCCCAAGGAAACCCGTGTCTTCGATGACCGGGAGTACCTCCTGGAGGAAGCCATCACCACCGACTTCGCACTGGTGCGCGCCGCCATCGGCGACCGCCACGGCAACCTGGTCTTCCGCTCCTCGGCCCGCAACTTCAACCCCCTGGCGGCGATGGCCGGACGTATCACCATCGCGGAGGTCGAGTACCTGGCCGAACCCGGAGAACTCGACCCCGACGAGGTTCACCTGCCCGGCGTGTTCGTCCAGCGCGTGGTCCGTGTCCACCCTGGCGACCCCGCGGCTGAGCGGCGCATCGAACGCCGTACGGTCCGCACCGAGCAGGAAGGCGGCGCCTGACATGGCCCTCACCCGTGAGCGGATGGCTGCCCGGGCCGCCCGGGAACTGGCCGATGGCACCTACGTCAATCTCGGCATCGGCCTGCCCACACTGATCCCCAACCACCTGCCGCCCGGAGTCGAGGTGGTCCTCCAGTCGGAGAACGGCATTCTCGGCGTAGGGCCCTACCCGGCCGAGGACGAGATCGACAGCGACCTGATCAACGCGGGCAAGGAAACCGTGACGACGCTGCCGGGCGCCTCGTTCTTCGACTCCGCGCTGTCCTTCGGCATGATCCGCGGCGGTCACATCGACACCGCCGTCCTCGGCGCCATGCAGGTATCGGCCACGGGCGACCTCGCCAACTGGATGATCCCGGGCAAGATGGTCAAAGGCATGGGCGGCGCCATGGACCTGGTGCACGGAGCCCGACAGGTCATCGTTCTCATGGAACACACAGCCAAGGACGGCACCCCCAAGCTGGTGCCGGAATGCACCCTGCCCCTCACCGGACGAAAGGTGGTCCAGCGCGTCATCACCGACCTCGCCGTCCTCGATGTCACACCCGAGGGCTTTCGGCTCGCGGAACTCGCGCCCGGCGTGACGGCCCGGCAAGTCCAGGCGGCTACGGCAGCCCGGTTGAGCGTGCCTGAGCGGCTCGCTTCGCGGCCAACGGCCTGAGCCGATAACACCACCAGGCCGATGAAGCAACCCTTCGCAGGCCCATCAGGATCCGTGCCGACTGTGGTGCTCTCGGCCATGTCGTAGACACATTCCCGCCCCTACGGTTCCGGACACCGGGCCGCTTCCGTCCCACGCGCCGGAAGCGGTCCCGGCCCCCTCGTATGTCCCCCGAAGGAGCCGCCATGCCGTCACCTTTCATGAAACCCGCAGCACAGCCCCCAAGCGGGCCCACCCGGCGAGCCGCCGGTCCGTCGCAGCCCGAGGCCCGACGCCGGCCCGTCGCGGCACTCACCGTCACAGTGGCCGCCGGAGTGGCCGTTCTCCTGCTCGCCGCGCTGTCCGTCGTAGCCATGTCCAGCCCGGCCCGCGCGGCGGCAACACCTCAAGAAGTGACGGGCTTCGGCTCCAACCCGGGCAACCTGCGCATGTTCCGTTACGTGCCCCCGGGACTGGCCGGCGGACGCCCCGTCGTCGTGGCCATGCACGGCTGCACCCAGAACGCCGCCGCCTATGCGGCCAACACCGGCTGGATGCGGCTGGCCGACACCTACAAGTTCTCCGTGGTCTTCCCGCAGCAGCAGACGACGAACAACATGAACGCGTGCTTCAACTGGTTCGAAGCCGGTGACACCCGGCGGGGCTCCGGAGAAGCGCTCTCGGTCAAGCAGATGGTCGACCGCACGAAACGGGACAACGGCTCGACGAGCGCCTACGTCAGCGGCCTGTCAGCGGGAGGAGGGATGACCTCGGCCATGCTGGCGGCCTACCCCGACGTCTTCTCGGGCGGCGGGATCATCGCCGGGCTGCCCTACGGCTGCGCCAACTCGGTGGCCTCCGCCTTCACCTGCATGAGCCCCGGCGTCAACAAGAGCCCCAAGGAATGGGGAGACAAAGTCAGGGCGGCCTTCCCGTCGTATTCCGGGCCACGCCCGAAGGTCTCGATCTGGCAGGGCACCGCGGACTCGACCGTGAAACCCGTGAACGCCACCGAGCTCATGGAGCAGTTCACCAACGCCAACGGCACCGATCAGGCACCGGACACCACCGACACGGTCGGAGGCTACCCCCACCGGGTCTACGGCGGCACCGTGGAGACCTACCAGGTCACCGGCATGGGGCACGGCCAGCCCGTCGACCCCGGCACAGGTCCGGCCCAGTGCGGTACCCCAGCCCCCTACATCCTGGACATGAACATCTGCTCCGCCTACCACCTCGTCCGCTTCTGGGGCATCGACGACAGTGCCCCGCCCACACCGACCGGCACGAGCACGCCGACGCCGAGCAGCACACCCCCGCCCTACTCCGACACCGTCATCGGCACCGCGACCGACCACTACGTGGCCCGGCGCATCACCGCGGCCGAGTACACCAAGCTGGGTGCCGCCCACGGCTACAACACCTCCGTCCCCCTTTACCAGTGCACGGCAGGGTGGACCGACAAGGCCGACTGCTCGCCCCTCTGACCCGCGAGGACGAAAAGCCGCGGCAGGGTATGCCGCCCGGGGGAACGCCTCCCGGGCGGCATACCCCGTTCGCCGGCCCGGTCGGGCCGAACGGCCCGGTCGCCCGTGGAAGGCCCGGTGGCGACGACGGTGCAGGGACGGGCGCTGGGGTGGCGGGCCGTCCCGCTTTGCCGAACGGAAGGCGCCCCCCCCGGCGCCCGGTGATCTTGAACCCGAGATGCTCGGCTCGTTGGTGATCACTGATGTGCCGCTTCGCCGGACAGCGCGCGTAGGTGGTAGATCGCCGACGCGCCATCGGGATCCCCATCGGGATCAGTGCGCTTTGGCGTCATCGCGGCCCACGCTCGTTGAACGTGCAGTCCTGCTCCTTGGCCCATGCCCGGACCGCTGCTGTATCCCTGCCGACGCCGATCCCCTCTGGAGACGGCGCGAGCCCGCTGCGCCCTTGTCGCGGCTGACCCGCCGAGAAGGGACTGGTCGCCACCGGCAGCCGGTCGTAGCTGTCGGGGCCGAGGCCGGTCTCATGCGCCACGCACAGGCGAGGGTAGGGGCGGACATATCCTGGGCCTCTTCCCCGGGAAGCCGTCTATGGCCGGGCGGGGATCTGTGAACTGCCCGGCGGTGCAGCCCCGGCATCGCCACATCCCCGGCCGCAGCCCAGTTGGACCTGGCGATGCCCGAAATATGCACCTCGACGAGACGGCAGTCTCCAAGGGCGGTGGCACAAGAAAATGCGTGTGTGTTACACCTAAATGAGGGCTGTGTACCTGCCGGGCCTCGCCCGGATGCCGCACTGCCCGGCGCTGAAGGCCCGCGCGGCTCATAACGTGAGAAGCTCCGGGGCAGAAAGGAACAGCGCTATGGGTGAGTTCGTGAACACCGTCAACATCGATATCGAACGGGGTGCGCGCACCATCTACGACTACGTCGCCACCCCGAGGAACTGGAAGGGCACTCACCCGGTGACCTACGACGTCGGCGGGGACGTGTCCGCTCCGGCCGCGGCCGGAGCTGCCTGGCAGGAGTTCGTCCGCAGCAAGGCGTACGACAAGACCCTCAACTGGCGCTGCACCAAGGCGGTACCGGCGAAGCAGTGGACGATCGAGTCCGCCGACCCCTTCGAGCCCTACCCCTGCGAGATCACGTACACCTTCGAGGAACTGGGACCGGAGCGGACAACCTTCACCCGCACCCTGCGGGTTCCCTTCGCCGGGGAGGAGAACCCAATTTCGGCGGAGCACATCGAGCAGGTGGAGCGGGACTCGCCGGAATACCTGAAGAAAGTCAAGAACCTGATGGAACAGGGCCGGTGAAGCCGGGCAGGGGGAGACTCTCCGGCTCGGAGCCGGGCCCGGCGAACGCCCCCGTGGAGGCGGCAGCACTACCAGGTGCGCTCCGCACGGCCCTCGGGCCGTCAGCGGTAGCCGAGGCGACGAACGGCCGGACCCGCAGGGGCACCGCCGAAGGAAGAGGCCGCCGATTCACCTACGGTCGCGGTGAGGGCGAAGACTTTGACGTGGGTGGTGGACCGGGGCTCGACCGGGACGGGCGAGGTGATCGGTGGCCGGGCTGAAACGGCACCGTTCGCCGCGCTCGCCGGATCCGCAGGGCATCGGGGGGCCCGGCGTGACGGACCGCAGGAACTACGGCAGCCCGCCGGTCCGGCAGTCCGCTGCGAGGACGCCCATGCGCACCTACCGGCCTCACCGCTCCACTGCCGACCCGTATCTTCCGGCACGGTCTGCGCGGCTCTTCGCCAGTGCCGCGCCGTTCTCCGACTCCTGGCTACGGACACAACCGTAGCCACGGAACGCGGGGGTGACTACCGCGGCGACAGCAGATTCCTTTACGCCGGCGGGTGATGGCTCTGGTGTTCGCCGGACCCGGAAGACGGGTGAGGTTAGGTTCTTCCGGGACTGGACGCGTTTTCCTGCGGGCATACGCAGTCCTCATAGCGGCACAACCGACACGGATGGGGCGCACGGGCATGAGCGACACGAAGGCACCCGGTACGTCGGCTCCGGTGACGGCCGTGGTGGAGGGCAGCACTCTGGCAAGCGTCCGCGATGCCCGCCGGACCGCGCAGACCTTCGCCGGGCAGTTCGCCCCCGTGCCCGATTCGGCCCCGCCCGCTATCACGCACCAACTTGTTAAGACGATTCATGCCCGCATGAGATCAGCCTGCACTGACAGTGCCTTCCCGCCGTCTTGCCCGAAACGGCTAAGTGCTTAGAAGGCACCCGATCCATCAATCTGTACATGGCGTCTGACCTGGGCAAACGCGCTCATGCCGAGCTGTCCTCCGGGGCGTGGGGGACGTATGGGGGAACGGCAGGCTCTCGATGTCTGGGGGACACGAGGGTTCCGAGTAGCTTCGGCCAGGCTCTCACATCATCTTCACCGATTCGCGGCCCTCTGCGGAAACAATCGTGCCCCTCGCAGGCGTTGCAGTCCCGGAGTCGAGGGAGGGAAGGTGTCGGGTCTGAAGCCGTTCCACACGATGAACGGCAACGTGGCTGAGGTCGTGCCGCGTCTTGCCGAGGTCGAGGCGGATGTGCAGCATCTCATCGAGGCGCACATGGAGACGATGCTGGGCGTGCGGTTTCTGGCGAGCGAGTACGGCACCGGTCCGGTGCACGGCGGACGGATCGACTCGCTGGGCCTGGACGAGAACGATGCGCCGGTGGTCGTCGAGTACAAGCGCGGCACGGATGCGGGTGTGATCAACCAGGGCCTGTTCTATCTGGCGTGGCTGATGGACCACCGTGCCGAGTTCGGGCATCTGGTCCGCGAGCGTCTGGGGGCGGCAGCCGCGTCCCGGGTGCGGTGGAGTGCGCCGCGGCTGATCTGTGCGGCGGGCGACTTCACCCGCTACGACGTGCACGCCGTGCGCGAGCACCGGCGCAGCATCGACCTGGTGCGCTACCGCTTCTATGGCGAGCAGCTCGTCGGTCTGGAGACGGTGGCCTCCGTCACCGGGCAGACGGCGGCATCCGGGACGGCCCGTCGCCGGCGCGCGGCTGACACGACGCGCGGGCACCTGTCGCAGGGGGCGATGGCGGAGCTGGCCGCCGCGGTCGATGAGACGCCGCTGGGCCTGGGGCCGGACATCACCAGGGCCGAGAACCGCCTCTACCGGGCGTACCGGCGGCTGCGGAACTTCGCCTGCGTGTGCCCGCCGCAGAAGAGCAAGCTGCTCGTCTACCTCAAGGCCGATCCGAAGGAGGCCGGCCTGGTGCCCGGCTTCACCCGGGATGTGACGGGGCTGGGCCATCACGGCACCGGCGACCTGGAGGTCCGGCTGCGCTCGGAGCGGGATCTGGAGCGGGCCCGGGATCTCGCGTTATACGGGGCCGCTGCGGGAGGCGTGTCAGCGGCCGGGGCGGCGGACGAGCCCCAGCTTGGGATCCAGACGCGCGTGCGGCGCAGCAGCGCCGCGTCTCCAGCGGCGCCAGGGCCCAGGACCCCCGGCCCGGAGGTTCGCGGCACTCCGCGGCGACAGCCGCCGAGAATCGTGTACGCAGCCAACCTTTGATGTGCATCACGTTAGACAGCGGTGCGGTGCGTCAGCCGGGCGATGGTGCACATGTCGATCCGGACCCGGGCCGCTGCCCCCGTACGCGCGCACTGGGACGCGGCTCGATATCACCCGGAGTGACCGGACGTGGAGACTCATCTCGACCATTCCGGTCGGCGAACGCGTTCAGCCCTTGACGGCGGAGCTGGCGACGCCCTGGACGAACCAGCGTTGGAAGAAGGCGAAGACCACCAGGACGGGCAGGACCAGGAGGACGCCGAAGGCGAGGATCTGGCCCCAGTCCGGGGGCTGCTGGCCCTGGAAGACGCTCATCTCCAGCGGCAGCGGGCGGACCGACGGATCGGAGACCATCAGCACCGGCCACAGGAACGAGCCCCACTGGATGAGGAAGGTCAGGATCGCCACGGAGGCGAAGGCGGGCTTCGACATGGGGACGATGATCGCGAAGAAGGTGCGCCAGGGGCCTGCGCCGTCGATCCGGGCCGCTTCTTCGATGCTCGGGGGGATCGAGCGGAAGAGCGTGTGGAACTGGTAGACGGAGAAGGCGTTGGCGATGAACGGGAGCGCCAGGATGGGGAGGGTGTTGCGCTGGTCGTTGAACATGTAGAAGAGCGGCACGGCCACCGACTCGAACGGGACCAGCATCAGCAGCAGGATGAGTGTGAAGACGGCTTCCCGGCCGCGCCACTTCAGCCGTGACAGCCCGTACGCGGCGAGCGAGTTGACGAACAGGCCCCCCGTCACCACCACGAACGCCAGCAGCAGCGAGACACCTATGAAGCGCCGGAAGTAGCCGGTGCTGTCGGAGTTGAGGCTGCTCAGGACGGTGGAGTAGTTGTCGAAGGACAGATGGGTCGGGAGGAAACCGGACAGGCCGTTGAGGACCTCGTCGGACGGCTTGAGGCTGCCCAGGAACAGATAGAGCACGGGCAGCACGAAGATGAAGGCCAGCACGCTGAGTACGGCGTAGTCCATGAAGCGGCGCAGGGGCGTACGGGTGGTGCCCATGGGTCAGTCCTCGTTTCCGGGCCGGACGACGCGGCGCTGGATGAGCGTCAGGACGACGACGATCAGGAAGAAGACGACGGTGATCGCGGACGCCTGGCCGATGTTGTTCTGGTCGAAGGCGGTGGTGACGGCCTGGTACATCACGGTGCGGGTGGCTTCCTCGTCGAGGCCGCCACCGCGGACGAGGACGTAGACCTGGTCGAAGACCCGGAAGGAGAGCACCGAGGTGAGCATGGCGACGAAGACGAGTGTGCCGCGGATGCCGGGCAGGGTGACGTGGCGGAACTGCTGCCAGCGACTGGCGCGGTCGAGCTGGGCGGCTTCGTAGAGCTCGCCCGGGATCTGCTGGAGGCCGGCGAGGAGGATGACCATCTGGAAGCCGACGCCCTGCCAGATGGACAGCACGATGATCGAGGCCATTGCGGTGGCGCCGTCACCGAGCCAGTCGAAGGCGCCCCAGTCGCCGAAACTTACCGCGTTCAGTGCGGAGTTGAGCATGCCCTGGTCGCTGCGGGCGAGGATGAGCCGCCAGATCACGGCGACCAGCGCCATCGGGAAGACGACCGGCATGAAGAAGAAGGACCGGAACAGACTGATGGCCTTGAGCTTGCGGTTGAGCAGGATCGCCAGGGCCAGCGCCAAGGCCGTCTGCACCGGTACGACGACCGCGGCGAAGGTCAGGTTGTTCAGCAGTGCCCGTAGGAAGGGGCCTGACATGTCCGGGTCGGTGAACAGCCGCCGGTACTGCTCCAGGCCGAAGAAGGAGGGCGCCAGCGGGGAGCCGAGGCGGACGTTGTAGAAGGAGAGCACCACGGCGTAGCCGAAGGGCACACCGACGAAGACGATGAGCCCGACGACGGCCGGGGCGGACATGAGCAGTCCGTGCAGCCAGTCGCGGTTCTTGCGGCCCGGCCGCGCTGATCGCGTCGACCGCGCGGGCTTCACGGAGGTCGCGGAGGGGGCCTGCTCCGGGCCGGGCGGCGCGGCGTGCGCGGGTTCCACGGATATCACGGGAGGGTCCTGTTCCCGGCGGGGCGGGCGCGGCTGCCCCGGCCGATGGGTCCTACGGGATCTGGTAGTCGGCGTTGTCGGAGAAGTCCTGGTCGATGGCGCGGGCGGCTTTCTTCAGGGCGCTCTTGGGGTCGGCGCCGCCATAGATGGAGTTCAGGGCCTCGCTGAACTTCGACGTGATCACGGGGTAGCCGGCGGTCACCGGGCGGGTGACGGCGACGCAGGACTTGGTGATGTCGATGTCGCCGCAGGGCTTGGAGAGCTGGTCGGCGAAGAGCTGGAGCGGGCCGCCCTGCTTGTAGAGGGGGCTCTTGGCGAGCGCGGTCTTGGTGGCGGGCACCGCCCCGTTGGCGGTCGTCATAGCGGTGACGTTGGTGTCGTCCAGGAGGGTGTTCAGGAACGTGCCGGCGGCCTTGGCGTTCTTGGTGCCGGCGCCGATGCCCCAGGCCCAGGAGCCCTGGCCGGTCTTGGGGCCGTTGCCGAAGTCGGGCAGCGGAAGGACGACGAGGTCGTCGCCGAGGGCCTCGCTGTAGGCGGGGTACATCCAGTGGCCGACCCAGCTCAGGGCGACGTGGCCCTTGGCGAAGGCGTTGCCGTCGGTGTTGGGGTCGACGTAGGTCTTCCAGGACTGGAAGGTCTTCATGGCCGAGACCACGGCCGGGGTGTCGAGGGCGCCTTCCGCCTTGCCGTCCTTGATCAGGGAGCCGCCGGCGGACCAGACGATCGGGGCGAAGCCGTAGGTGCCCCACTCGTTGGCGTAACCGCCGGTCTCCTGGAGGTCGAGGGGCTTGCCGTCGGAGTCCTTGGCCTTCAGTGCCGTGAGCGCGGCGGTGAACTCCTCGGCGGTCCAGTCGTCGGCCAGGCGGGTCGGGTACTTCACCCCGGCCGCATCCAGCAGCTTCTTGTTGCCGTAGATCCCGAGCCCGGAGTCGAACATGCCCAGGCCGTAGTGCTTGCCGTCGATCTCGCCCTGCACCTTGCTCGCGTCGGTGGCGTTGGACATGGTCTCGGCGGAGACGTACGGGTCAATCGGGGCGAGCTTCTTGTTGTAGACGAAGTTCGCCATGGTCGGACCGTCGAGCTCCATCACGTCCGGCAGCTTGGCGGCGTCGGTGGCCGTAATGGTCTTGGTGTAGTCGGCCTCGGGGATCAGTTTCAGCTCGACCTTGATCTTGTCCTGCGAGGAGTTGAAGGACCTCACCGCGCTCTGCAGCGCGCTGGCCTCGCTCTTCTGACCCTGGTGGGCCCAGACACTGATGGTGCCCTTGCCGCTTCCGGCCTCGGCGGAGGTGTCGGTACCGCCGCCCGAACCGCAGGCGGCCAGCGCCACCAGGGGGACCATGGCCAGGCCCGTACAGGCGGTGCGGCGGTACCTTCTGCTGGTTGAGCTCATGGCTGCGCCTCCGTGCTGGTGAGGGTTCGAGGTGCTGTCGTGCTTCCGGGCGTGGAGGTGTGGGGCTCAGGGAGTCATTGCGGGCCGCGCGGGCGCGGCGGGGCGGTGGTCTCGCGCAGGACGAGGCGGATGGGCATCTGCACCTGCGCGGCGCGTGGTTCGGCGTCGGGTTCGTCCATCTGGCGCAGCAGCAGCCGGGCGGCCTCGGCGCCCTGCTCGGCGACCGGCTGGGCGACGGTGGTCAGGCCGACCACGTCGGCGAGTTCGTGGTCGTCGAAGCCGACGACCGACACGTCCTCCGGCACCTTCAGCCGGTGCCTGCGCAGGGCGCGCAGGGCGCCCATCGCCATCTCGTCGGACTGCGCGAACACGGCGGTCGGCGGCCGGGCAGCGGCCAGCAGTTCGGTCATCGCCCGCTCGCCGCCCTCGACGGTATAGTCACCGTCCGCCTCCAGGGCCGCATCGTGCTCGATCCCGGCGTCGGCCAGGACGCCGAGGTAGGCGTTGCGGCGCTCGATGGGCGTGGTCCAGTGCAGCGGCCCGCTGACCCCGCTGATCATGCCGATCCGGCGGTGACCGAGGTTCACCAGATGCCGTACGGCGCTCTCGGTGCCGGCCCGGTCGTCGATGCCGACCGCGGTGAAGCCGGGCCGGGTGCCGCCGACCGTGGTGGCCAGCGGCACTCCCAGTGAGCGCAGCGCCGCCGACTCCTCCTCGTCAGGAATGAGGAGCGTCAGCACCGCGTCCACCCGCTTGCGGACCGGCAGCCTGGTGAAGAAGCGCTTGCGGGTCTCCGACGAACCCAGGTTGTACAGCAGCACGTCGTACCCGGCGGCACTGAACACCTTCTCGGCAGCGTCCAGTACGGTGCCGAAGAACCAGCGGCCCACGTACGGGACCAGCACACCAACGGTGTAGGTGCGGCCACTGGCCAGGCTGGAGGCCGAGCGGGACGCGGTGTAGCCGAGTTGCGCGGCGAGGGCCGCGATCCGGTCCCGGACCTCCTCCGACACCCCCGGTCGGCCGCGAAGCGCGCGGGACACGGTGGACGCCGAGACTCCGGCGGCGCGAGCGACATCGGTGATGCTGGCCGTCACAGCGGACTCCTCCCCTTGATTTCACGTCGGTGTGATCTGTGGGTGACGTGACCGTAAACCCGCACACCTTGTTGCGCAAGCGTTTGCGTTCATATCTACTTGGGCTGGTCCTTGGGAGACCCTTCTGTTATCAAGCGTCAGCGCACGCGTTTGGGCGCTGCGGAGCGACAGGAACTGTGCATGCGATACGCCCCGCCCGGCCTCTGTGTGAACGACTTCGCCCTCCTGCGCGACGAGGACGGCACGTATGCGGTGCTGCACCTGCAGGGGCCCTGGACACCGGAGTTCGACCATCTGCGGATGGAGACCTCCTATGGCCGGGCCACCTCCACCGACCTGGTCCACTGGCAGCCCCAGGGCACCGCCTTCGGCAACGGCCTGCCCGGCCGGTTCGACCAGCAGGCCGTGTGGACCATGCACCCCTTCCGGCACGCCGGCGCAATGGCGATGTTCTACACAGGCGTCTCCGGTCTCACACCGGGCGGCTGGCCACTCCAGTCGGTCGGACTGGCGTACTCCGACCGCACCGACGGCACAGCCTGGCGCCGCCATGGCATCGGGCCGGTCGTCGAAGCGGACCCACGCTGGTACCGCACCGAGGAACGCATGGGCTGGCGCGACCCGTTCGTCGTACGTGACGACGAGTCGGACGGCTGGATCATGGTCATCTGCGCCAGCGATGCCTCCCTCCCGGTGGAGGTCAGCGGCTGCGTCGCGCTGGCCACCTCCGACGACCTGGAACTCTGGACCGTCCACCCGCCGCTCATCTCACCCGGCGACGTCGACGAGCTGGAGTGCCCGGTCCTGGAACGCCTCGACGACGGCAGCTGGCTGCTGCTCGGCTCGATCGGCGCCACCCGGGGTTTCGAGGCGTGGACCGCCCCCCGCCTCAGGGGCCCCTGGACCCGCCGTGGCCCGCTCGGCCCGACCGGCGCCTATGCTCCGCGCGTGATCGCCGCGCCCGACGGCTCCCGCGTCGTACTGCACACCACGCCCCGCCGCGTCGGCCTCAGTGACACCGGTGCCGGCTGCCGCGGCATGCTCGCCCAGCCGAAGTCACTTGTTGTGGAGGGCGGTTCGGCTCCCCGCCTGGAATGGTGGCCCGGCCTGAACGCCTGGCTCGGCGAGGAGACCGACCGCCCCACCCTGCACGCGGTCGGCGACATCGGCATCACCGGGCCGGTTGAGATCACCCTGCGCACCGACACACCCAACGGCGGCCGTCCCGCCCTCACCGTGGGCTGCGACGGCAAGAACCTCTGGGTCACCGGCCCCGATGGAACCCGACTCGGCGAAACCGTCCTGACCGGCCCCGCCGCCACCCTGCGCATCCTCACCATCGGCGAATACGTCGAGGTTTACGCCGACGGCGTGTTCGCCCTGACCACCCTGTGCTACTCCGGGCACCCCGCCCCGTGGACGGCCGCCGCACAAGGACGCCAACGCACGATTCCGGTCCGCCCGATCCGGCTGCCCGACCCGCACCGCGACGACGCCTCGGCCATCTGGCCCGGTCCCTCAACTCCCTGATGGGCGAGAGCCCGCCCCAAGTCAGTTCGGCCTGGACCCACTTCATCGTGATCGGGTCCATGGCATCGAGGGCACCATCTCCCAGGCCGTCCGCGCCCGCCTCCGGCCAGGCTCGTGAGTTGATTCGCCAACGGTGTCGCGAACTACTGGGACCCCCAGTGCGACTGACCTGCGGAAACGCCCAGTTTCAAGGCGTTGATGAGCAGCCACTGTGTGGGTTACTCAGCGTGACGGCTTCAGGATATGCGGGGGTGCTGAAGGCGGCGCAAGGGCTGGGGCGATGGGGATGTCCGTCCCACATTCTCGTGGTCACCACCCCGGAAACTCGTGGCCGAAGGTTTTTGCGCCAACGGTCACCTTGGCCGGCTCTCCGGGGCCCCACAATCTTCCAGGTATTTCGTTGACGGTCACTGCCGCGCTCCGTTGAATTGCCGCACAGTCGAGGCGATGAATCGACGCCGGAGATATTTGCGACAGTGCGGTCGGCTATCGGCCGTCGCGGGACAGAAAGAGCGCCAACGATGAGACACCGTATCGGTATGAAGGACGCGTCATGACCTCTGTGAAGAAGCCGGAAGGGCGCGCCTCTGTGTGGCGTGTGCTGGCCACCTCTGTGGCGTTGGTTTCCGTCGCGGGCGTCACGCTTGTGGGGGTCAGCGGCTCCGCGCAGGCGATGCGGAACAGTGACGGCAAGGTCGAGATCCACCAGGTGGACCTGGACACCGGCAGGAAGACGCCCGGCGTGGTGTATCGCGGGGAGCCGATCGTCCAAGGGTCCACCCGCGATCCGAACGAAGTGTTCCGTGATGGTTTCACCTCCAGGGGGACGAACTACGACCTGCCGCGTCATCTGCACGGGGGCACCCAGCACCAGGAATCCGGCTATATCAGCACCAGCTCCGACCCCGAGACGGCGCAGACGTTCGCCCTGCAGCCGACGGGCAACATCCGTACCAACGACGACGGGTCGAAGACGGAGGTGTACGAAGGGTGGGTGTATGACATCCGCGGTCAGGGCAACATGATTTATCTCCCGGACCAGATCACCCCGGGCTCCGCCCTCGACCATTTCCGCAGCCAGGACGAATGGGCGGCGATCCGGCACATCAACGCCGAGGACATCGTCCAGGCGACCCGTTACCGGCAGGAGATCACGACCGACGCCACCGGGCAGCGCCGCCGCGGCGCGATCGAGCAGCGCGGTCACCTGGTGAATCCCAACGCCAATGCGAACGGGAACGGTTACGACCCGGACGGTGACGCGAAGGCGAAGTGGAACGCCCAGGTGAAGGTCGGACTGACCGCGCCGAATTCGCCTCGGAACCTGTGCGCGAGCGCGAGCGGTGGAAGCAAGAACACCACGCATGACGCGGCCGAGCTGAAGAAGCGGTCGATCAAGTGCGAGGACCTGTTTCCGAAGTAGGGCCGGCTGAATGCAGGGGATCCGGTGATCACGGACCTGACCGTGCCTCCGGCCGGCACGATGTGCGAGGACGAGGCACCACCGAAGCCGAAGCCGTCTGGTGATGAGAGGGCTTCTCTCCCTCAGGCTGGATCTTCGTAGCGCTTCGCCATCGCGGCGGCGCGGTCCCGCAGGGATATCCGCAACGACTGCGGGGCCAGCGCTTCCGCGTCCGTGCCGAGCTGCCACAGCGCCCATTCGGCGTGTCGTGTGTCCTGGAAGGTCACCTCCAGCCGGAGCCGGCCGTCCGCGTCGGGTTCTTCCGCGCGGACGGCCAGTGCGGTGTCCAGCAGCTCTTCCCGCCGCGCCGGGTTCAGCCGTACCAGCACGGTGATGTGGTCGCTGCCGGAGAGGAACCGCGCGGAGCGTTCCCGCCAGATCCGGTCCAGGTCGACCTGGGGCGGCCGCTGTGCCGCTTCGGGGAGTTCTTCGGCGGCCAGCACCCGCGACAGCCGGTAGGTGCGGTCGGCGCCGGCTCTGGTGGCCAGCAGGTAGACCCGGCCGCGTACGGTGACGAGGCCGATCGGGTCCACCGTGCGCCACCGCGGGGCCTGATCCGTTGCGGCGTAGTGGATGCGCAGCCGGTGTCCGGCGAGTACCGCGCGCCGTACCTCGATCATGGTGGTGCCGAGCACCTCGTCGCCGCCCAGACGGCGGGAGAGCAGGTCGGTCTCCGGGTCGACGAGAAAGCGCCGGGCCGCGTCGCTCGCGGTGGCCCGGTGGGGTTCGGGCAGCGCGTCGACCACCTTGCGCATGGCCGAGGCGAGCGCCGAGCCGAGGCCGAAGACCTGGTCGCCGCGCCCCGATCCGGCGGTCAGCAGGGCCAGGGCCTCGTCGTGATTCAGCCCCGTGAGCTCGGTACGGAAGCCGGGCAGCAGCGCGAAACCGCCCTGCCGGCCGCGTTCGGCGTAGACCGGGACGCCCGCCGCCGACAGTGCCTCGATGTCGCGCAGCACGGTGCGGGTGGAAACCCCCAGCTCACGGGCCAGTGTGGTCGAGGTGAGCTGTCCTCGCCGGCGCAGGAGCAGCACCAGCGAGACCAATCGGTCGGCGCGCATACGGAGAGTTCTACAGGAATACATGACCAAGGGTGTCGTGATTGGCGGGGAGGCTTGTCCTGACGACGTCGCGGAAGGTGGCCACCGAGCCGATGTTCGTACGTACTCTCGATGATGCGAATGGAGCCGATGTGGCAATGCAGCGAACGGCGGTCAACCCGGTCTCGTGGTCGGTGGAGATGGGCTTCAACCAGGGCGAGGTCGTCTCCGGGCACACCCGGACCCTGTACATATCGGGGCAGACCGCGATGAACGGCGACGGCAAGCCCGAGCATGACGGTGACATGGCGGCGCAGCTGGCGCTGAGCGTCGACAACGTGGAGGCCGTGCTCGGCGAGGCCGGCATGACTCTCGCGAACCTCGTCCGGCTCAACGTCTACACGACCGACGTCGATCTGCTCTTCCGGCACTACGGCGTGCTGGCGGCGCGGTTGGGCGCCGCCGAGGTGGCGCCGACCACCACCATGCTCGGGGTGACGCGACTGGCGATCCCCGGCCAGCTGGTCGAGCTTGAGGGCACCGCCGTGGCGTGACCCGACCTCGCCGCCTCGCGGTGAACGCCGCGCCGGCCCGAGGGCCCCGTCCGCACTGCGGTCGGGGCCCTGGGCTCCGGCGGAAGGGAGATCAGCTGACGCGGGCGCTCAGCGGTACGGGCGCCAGGCGGCCGATGGTGACCTTGCCGTCGTCGGACTGGGTGCCCGGCTTCGCGTCGGCCTGGGCGCGGATGCCGATGGTGTAGATCAGTGCGGTCTTGTCCGTGGTTCCGGTGTTGACGTGCGGGTTGGAGGAGATGATCAGTGTCCGGCCGCCGTCCTCCAGACGGGTGTCGAGGTTCCCGGTGACGGCGGGCTGGACGTAGTAGTAGCCGTACGAGGCGCCGCCGGTGAACGCGAAGCCGGCCGGGGCGGTGAGGCGCTGCTCGATGGTGCCGGGGTTGACCGGCTGGTTGTCCAGTGAGCGGATCTCCAGGTTGAAGGTGGTGGACTGGCCGGGCGCGGCCTGCGGCACGCTCTCCTGGCTGACGCGCAGCGCGGTCTCGTTCTGCGAGGAACCGGTGACGGTGCCGGTGAGCTGGACGGGCGTATGCCTGCCGACGCTGGCCGAGCCGTTCTGGAAGGTGCCGGCCGCGGCGTCCGGCCGGGCCTGGATCGGGATGGTGTAGTACAGCGGCCCGGTGTCGCTGATGGTGGTGTTGACGTGCGGGTTGGCGGTGACGATCAGCGTCCGGCCGCCGTCCTCGATGCGGTAGTCGAGGTTGCCCGAGATCATGCCCTGGGCGGTGTTGTAGTACGCGTAGCTCGGCTGGCCGGGGAAGGTGAAGCCGCTCGGGGCGGTGAAGCGCTGGACGATGTCACCGGGGTTGACGGGCCGGCTGCCGGCCGAGTCGAACTTCACGTTGAACGCGGTGCGCTGGCCGGGAGCCACCTGGGGGATGGTGTCCTGGGTGATGGTCAGCGCCCGCTCGTCGGTGGGCGGCGGCGGGACGACGACGATCACCGGCAGCGTGTAGGTGTTGTCCTTGAGGTTGAGGTCGCCGCCGTACTGGATCTCCACGGTGGAGGTGTACTGGCCGGGAGGAGTGTCGCCGGGCACGGTGACGCGGAACACGCCGTCCAGCGAACCCTGCTGGGGCTGGAGCTGCTGCCCGGGGAACGTGCGGGACAGACGGCTCCCGGTGGTGCCCGCGGGGCCGCGCAGCCCGTCGGCGAGGGTGAGGACGACGGTGACGTACTGGCCGTCGGCCGGGTTGGGGCCGCGGTTCTTGATCCGGACGCCGAGGTCGAACTCCTGGCCCGCCTGGACGGAGGGGGAGCTGACGATCTCGCCGTAGAGGTCGGCGGTGGGCGGGGGCGGCGGGGTCATGGTGGCGACCGAGGTGACCCCGCGTACGCGGTTGTTGCTCGCGTCGGCGATGTAGAGGTTCCCGGCGCGGTCCAGTGCGACCGACCGCGGCTGGTAGAGCCGGGTGGCGATGGCGGGCCCACCGTCATCGACGTACCCGGCGGTGCCGTTGCCCGCGACGGTGGAGATGCTGCCGTCCGAAGTAACCTTGCGGACGCGCTGGTTGAGCGTGTCCGCGATGTAGAGGCTCCCGCCGTCGTCGAGGCACACGTCCAACGGGTAGTTGATCTGGGTCGAGGTGGCGGGGCCGCCGTCGGAGACATACCCGCCGGTGCCGTTCCCGGCGACAGTGGTGATGACGCCCCGCGTGTCCACCTTGCGCACCCGGTGGTTGTTGCAGTCCGCGATGTAGAGGTTTCCGGTGCCGTCGGCCCTCAGCCCCGCGGGGTTGTAGAGCTTGGTGGCGGTGGCGGGTCCGCCGTCGGAGACGTACCCGGCCTGGCCGTTGCCCGCGACGGTGGTGATGGTGCCGCGGGTGTCCACCTTGCGGACCCGGTTGCCGTACCACTCGCTGAGGTACAGGTTCCCCTGGAGGTCGACCGCCACCCCGGTCGGCGTGTTGATCTGGGTGGCGGTGGCGGGTCCGCCGTCGGAGACGTATCCGGCCTGGCCGTTGCCCGCGACGGTGGTGATGATGCCCCGGGTGTCCACCTTGCGGATGCGGTGGTTGTCGAGATCCGCGATGTACAGGTTGCCCGCTTCGTCGACCGCCACGGCCGAGGGACTGTAGAGCTTGGTGGCGGTGGCGGGCCCGCCGTCGGAGGTGTACCCGGCCTGCCCGTTGCCCGCGACGGTGGTGATGATGCCCTGCGGGGTCACCTTGCGGACCCGGTGGTTGCTCCGCTCCGCGATGTAGAGATTGCCGTTCTTGTCCAGGGTCACGCCGTGCGGCCAGTTGAGCTGAGTGAGCGTCGCGGGTCCGCCGTCGGACACGTACCCGGCCTGCCCGTTGCCCGCCACCGTGGCGATGTCACCCTGCGCGAGGCCCGCGGGCTGCGGCCCGCTTCCAGGGCTGTTCTCGGCTGTCATGGGAACTCCTTCCGTGGTCAGAGCACGCGGGCGGACAGCGGTACGGGCGCGAGGCGGCCGATGACGGCCCGGCCGTCGTCGGACTGTGTACCGGGGGTCGCGCTGGGCAGGGCGCGGATGCCGATGGTGTAGATCAGCGCCGTCTTGTCGGTGGTGCCGGTGTTCAGGTGCGGGTTGGAGGAGATGACGAGGGTCTTGCCGCCGTCCTCCAGCTGGGCGTCGAGGTTCCCGGTCACGTACGGCGTCACGAAGTAGTAGCCGTAGGAGGCGCTGCCGGTGAAGGCGAAGCCGGTGGGGGCGGTGATGCGCTGCTCGACCGTGCCGGGGTTGACCGGCTGGTTGCTCAGCGACCGAAGCTCCAGGTTGAACGTGGTGTGCTGGCCCGGCGCCGCCGCGGGCACCGACTCCTGCACCACGCGCAGTGCCGTCTCGTCCTGTGCGGTCCCCGAGATGATGCCGGAGAGCTGGACCGGGGTGTGCCGGCCGATGCTCGCCGAGCCGTTGTCGTACCGTCCGGGCACGGCGTCGGCGCGGGCCTGCACCGGGATGGTGTAGATCACCGAACCGGTGTCGCTGGTGGTGGTGTTGACGTGCGGATTGGCCGTGATGAGCAGGGTCCGCCCGTCGTCCAGGATGCTGTGGCTCAGGTTCCCCGAGATGACGCCGTGGATGGTCTCGTAGTACGCGTAGGTGGGCTGGCCGGTGAAGGTGAAGCCGGTCGGTGCGGTGAAGCGCTGGACGATCGTGCCGGGGTTGACCGGCTGTCCGGCGGGCGAGGTGTAGCGCAGGTTGAAGGAGGTGCGCTGGCCCGGGGCGACCTGCGGGACGGTGTCCTGGAAGATCGTCAGTGCTGTCTCGTCCGCGACGGGGTCGGGCACCACGACCGTGACCGGCAGGGTGTAAGCGTTGTCCTTCAGGTTGAGGTCGCCGCCGTACTGGATCTCCAGCGTGGAGAGGTACGTGCCGGGCGGGGTGCTCTCCGGCGCGCTGACCCGGAACACGCCGTCCAGCGTGCCCTGCTGGGGCAGCAGCTGTTGTCCGGAGAAGGTACGGGTGAGCCGCCGGCCGCTGGTGCCGGGGCCGCCGACGAGGCCGTCGGCCAGGTTCAGTACGACGGTGACGTACTGCCCGTCGGCCGGGTTGGGGCCGCGGTTGCGTATCCGCGCGCCGAGGTCGAACTCCTGGTCGCGCTGTACGCGGTAGGGGCTGATGACCTCGCCGTACAGGTCGGCGTTCGGCGGGGGCGGCGGCGTCATCTGCGCCACGGCCGTCACGCCGCGCACGCGGTGGTTGTGGCTGTCCGCGATGTACAGATTGCCGCCCCGGTCCAGGGCGATGCCGTAGGGGTGGTAGAGCCGGGTGCCCGCGGCGGGTCCCCCGTCGTCCACGTACCCGGCGGTGCCGTTGCCCGCGACGGTGGTGATGATGCCGTCCGAGGTGACCTTGCGGACGCGGTGGTTGTGCCCGTCGCCGATGTACAGGCTCCCGGCCTCGTCCAGCGCCAGGCCCCACGGGTAGTGGAGCCGGGTGCCGAGGGCGGGTCCGCCGTCGGAGACGTATCCGGCGGTGCCGTTGCCCGCGACGGTGGTGATGATGCCGTTGGGGGTGACCTTGCGGACGCGGTGGTTGTAGCGGTCGGCGATGTACAGACTGCCTCCGGTGTCCACCACCAGACCCATGGGGTAGTAGAGCCGGGTCGAGATGGCGGGCCCGCCGTCGGAGACGTATCCGGCGGTGCCGTTGCCCGCGACGGTGGTGATGATGCCGTTCGGGGTGACCTTGCGCACGCGGTGGTTGTTGGTGTCCGCGATGTAGAGGTTGTCCTTGTCGTCCACGGTCAGGGCCGCGGGGTAGTGGAGCCGGGTGCCGAGGGCGGGTCCGCCGTCGGAGATGTATCCGGCGGTGCCGTCCCCCGCGACGGTGGTGATGATGCCCCGCGTGTCGACTTTCCGTACGCGGTGGTTATAGGTGTCCGCGATGTAGACGTTGCCCTTGTCGTCCACGGCCACGTCCGTGGGGTAGTGGAGCCGGGTGGCGAGGGCGGGTCCGCCGTCGGAGATGTATCCGGCGGTGCCGTCCCCCGCGACCGTGGTGATGGAGCCGTTCGGCGTGACCTTGCGGATGCGGTGGTTGTTCCGGTCGGCGATGAACAGGTTGCCGTTCCTGTCGACGGCCACCCCGTGGGGGTAATAGAGCCGGGTCAGCGCGCCGTGCCCGCCGTCGGAGATGAATCCGGCCACGCCGTTGCCCGCGACGGTGGCTATCGAGCCGTCGGGCAGGCCCGCGGGCTGCGGGCCGGTTCCTGCGCTGGATGCGGTGGTCATGATCGCTGCTCCTGTCGTGGTCGGAGGACATGGGCGGACAGCGGTACGGGTGCCGGGCGCCCGATGGCGGCGCTGCCGTCGGCGGACCGCGAGCCGGGTGCCGCGTCCGGCAGGGCGCGGATGCCGCTCGTGTGGATCAGCGCGGTCCGGTCGGTGGCGCCGGTATTGAGGTGCAGGTCGGAGATGGTGATCAGCGTCCTGCCGCCGTCTTCGAGCTGCGTCCGCAGATTCCCGGTCACAGCGGGCCGGACGAAGTAATAGCCGTACGGGGCGCCGCCGGTGAACGCGAAGCTGGTGGGGGCGGTGAAGCGCTGGGCCGGCGTGCCCGGGTCGACCGGCTGGTTGTTCAGCGAGCGGATCTCGATGTTGAACGAGACGCTGTCGCCCGGCTTCGCCTCGGGCACGCTCTCCTGGGCCGGGCGCAGCGCCGGCTCGTCCTGGGAGCCGCCGGTGATCTCGGCCGAGATCCGTACGGGGGCGTGCTTGCCGACGCCGTCGGTGCTGACCTTGTGGACGCGGTGGTTGTCGACTTCCGGGACACAGAGGTTCCCGGACGGGTCCAAGGCGATCCGCGGGCCGTTGAGTCTGGCCTGAACCGCGGGTCCGCCGCCCCCGTCGAAGCCGGCCGCGCCGGTGCCGGCGACCGTGGTGACCGTGCCGGCGGGCACGGTGGCGGGCGGGGTCATCGCGCCTCCTGACCGGTGATGTCGGACGGCCTGGGAGCCAGGCCCAGCAGCCAGCCGCAGGCGGCGGCGCAGCGCCGGGCGGCCCGTCCGTCGCCGTACGGATTGGGCCGGGGAAAAGGCCGGTCCGGCTTCCCGGCGTCCAGCACGCCTTCGCGGGCGAATTCCTTTTCGGCCGCTGCCACGATCTCCGTCTCGTCCGTACCGACGAGCCGGGCCAGACCGGAATCGATCCCTTCGGTCCGTTCGGTGTTGTCCCGGGTCACCAGAATCGGCAGTCCGAAGGCCGCCGCCTCCTCCTGAATTCCGCCGGAGTCGGTGATGGCCAGAACGGACCGGGACAGCAGACGGGCGAAGGCGTCATACGGAATCGGGCCCGGCAGATGAACATTGGGCCGGCCCTGCAGTGATTCCTCGATCGCGGTACGGACCGCGGGATTCATATGCGCGGCGACGACGAACGTCACGTCGGGGTATTGACGGCTCAGTGCCGCCACCGCCCGGCCCACCCGCCGGATCGGCTCGCCCCAGTTCTCCCGCCGGTGTGCGGTCACGACGACGAGTGGAGCGGAATTCTGTTCGAGTCCGCGGAGTTCGGGTACGGCGCGGTGGCGCGGGCTTCGGCTCGCGGCGACGACGGCGTCGATCACGGTGTTCCCGGTCACCACGATCCGGTCGGCCGCCACCCCCTGGGCGAGCAGGTTCCGGCGGGCGGCATGGGTGGGCGCCAGGTGGAGATCGCTCAGCTCGGCGATCATCCGGCGGTGGGCCTCCTCGGGGAACGGACTGCGCGCGTCGCCGGAGCGCAGCCCGGCCTCCACGTGCACGACGGGGATCTTGGCGAAGAACGCGGCCATCGCCCCGGCCAGCGCGGACGAGGTGTCTCCCTGGACGAGCACCGCGTGTACGTCGGGCGCGCGCAGCCGACTGCCGAGCCCGCTGAGCAGGCCGGCCGTCAGCTCGGTGACCGGCCCCGCGGCGGCCGTGCCGCCCGTACCGGCGGGTGGGTCCAGTTCGGCTTCGGGGCGCAGTCCGAAGCAGGCGAGGGTGTTCCGTACCACCGTGCCGTGCTGCCCGGTGGTGAACACGGCCGGCTCGGCCCAGCGGGTGCGCTGCAATTCCCGGACGACCGGGGCGAGTTTGACGGCTTCCGGGCGCGTGCCCACGACAATGGCGATGCGCTGTCGGCCGCTCAATGCCGAGTCGATTTCGTGGCGGGGGCAGGAGAGAAGATCAGGCGCATAGGGACACCGTTCATCGCGTCGGTATACGACAGGTTCGCGTAAGGGCGAGACAGCTCACAGACGTTGAACATGCGACGTGTGACACCTGTGGCAGACGATGGCGAGGGAATGCAGGGTGATCCGGCAATCACTCGCGTCAGCCGACGCTAGGCGCCGGATATAACGGGGGCAATGGTTCCCGAGTCATGTGATTGGCCGGATCGGAACAATGCGCCCGCTGAGCGAGGGGAAAAGCCCTGGTGTCAACGGGCGCCCGCGATTTCGCGTGCCCGGACCATCGACGCAAAACCGTCTCCGCCGGTCTCCGGACATCGCCGGAACGCCACGGAGGGGTCTGGCCATCGCCCGCCCGGTGGTTCACAGTGGTCACTGCCCGCCCCGCCGCTCGACCCGCTGCCTGCCCTGCGCACCCGCTGGCCGGCGCACTTCACGTCCTGCCGCCCGGAGGTGCCGCCCATCCATGTACCTGGGACCGACCTGGCCGTTGGCAGGCGGCATGGCGGCGGCACGCGCCGGAACGTCCGGTGGGCGCGGTGTCCTCGCAGCCGCCATCGGCGCGGCCGTGGTGCCGCTGGGGTTCGTCCTGGGGCGGGAGGTCCAGCGCAGGGTGGGGCGCGGTGGCCGGGCCGTGCCCGCGCACCTGCCCCGGCCGGGCCGCCCGGACGTGCCGGTCCGGCCCTGGCCGGCGCCCTCCGTACCCGCCGAAGCCGCCGGGGTCCGACGTCGCAAGGGGAGCCGACCTGGTGAAAAACGCCCTGCTCAAGACCGTTGACACCATCGGCTGCACCGTCATCGGACTGTCCGCCGGCTACCTCGCCCTGGCCATGGGCGCGGGCCTGCTCGAACTGCGCCGCCAGAAAGCGAAGTTACGCTCCCAGGGCGACACCTCCTACGGCCGCCCGCACCTCGGCCGCCGCGACCACTACCACCTCTACGTCCTCGTTCCCTGCCTCAACGAGGAGTCGGTGATCGGCACGACGGTCGGCGGCCTCATGGGCCCGCGCACCACCGTCGTGGTCGTCGACGACGGCTCGGACGACGCCACGGGGGCGGCTGCCGAGCAGGCGGGCGCGGCGGCCCACGCGGCCGGACGGCAGGGGGAGGTGACCGTGCTGCGGCGGGAGCCGCCCCACGCCCGGCAGGGCAAGGGCGAGGCCCTCAACCACGCCATCCGCGTGGTGCGCGAACGCGTCGCGGCACGCGGGCAGGATCCCGCGCAGACCGTGGTGTGCGTCATGGACGCCGACGGCCGCCTCTCCGACCGGGCGCTGTCCCACGTCATGCCGCTCTTCGACGACCCACGGGTCGGCGGGGTCCAGCTCGGCGTCCGCAT
Organism: Streptomyces sp. NRRL F-5755; assembly: GCF_001279365.1. NCBI lineage: Bacteria > Bacillati > Actinomycetota > Actinomycetes > Kitasatosporales > Streptomycetaceae > Streptomyces > Streptomyces sp. NRRL F-5755. The sequence continues at coordinate 33,097 of NZ_LGCW01000259.1, forward strand.
CCGCAACCGCCGCTCCAACTTCCTGACCTGGTTCCAGGACTACCAGTTCTGGGCGATGGCCGCCGTCACCCAGTTCGGCCGCAACCTCACCAAGACCGTCAGCCTCGGCGGCAACGGCCAGTTCACCCGCCTCTCCGCCCTCGACAGCCTCGGCGAACGCCCCTGGTCCCGGTCCCTGACCGAAGACCTCGACCTGGCCATCAGCCTCGCCGTGCGCGGCCGGCGGCTGCGCACCACCGCCCACGCCTCCGTCGACCAGCAGGGCGTCAGCGACCTGCGGCGCCTCATCCGGCAGCGCACCCGCTGGTACCAGGGCCACATGACCGCGATCCGGCGCATGGGCGAGATCTGGCGCGCCCCGCGCATGGGGCACCTGGCGGCCCTGGAGATGTTCGCCTACCTGCTGGTGCCGTGGGTCCTCGACCTGCCCTGGTCCCTGCTCTTCCAGTACTGCCTGTACTGGTTCCTCCGCAGCCCCGACGTCCTGGTCCTGCGGGGCAGACCGGCCGCCGCCGTCAACGGCACCCGGCTGCGCCTGCCCCTCAACCTCCTCGCCTGGTACCTGCTGGCCTTCGCCCCCGCCCTGGCCACCTCCTGGACCTACCTGCGCCGCGACAAAAATGTGGGCCTGCCGCGCGCCCTGCTCCTGGGCCACTCCTTCGTCGTCATGAACTACATGTCGTTCCTCTGCGCCTGGAGGGCCCTGTTCCGCATGCTGCGCGGACAGACGGGCTGGACCAAGACGACCCGCGAGGCGGAGGCGGTGGGAGCGGCCGCCGAAGGCGTGCCTTCGGCGGCCTGAGGGATGCGGGTGATTCCCGAAGTCCGGGGACGAGGGCGCCCTCGGTCACGGCGATGTGTTCGTAGATGCGGATGATGCCCCCGCAGAGGACGGTCCCCCCACACCGAGGGCCGCCTCAACGGCCCGCAGATGGCGTGCGACCGGACCGAAGGAGATCAGGCCGCTGCCGGCACCGGCCAACTCCCCCTCGGCTACGGCGAGTTCGTCGCGGGCTCGCCGTAGGACTCCTTCGTGTCCCACGGCGGCGGCCGTGCGGGCCAGTACGCACCAGAGTGCCTCTTGCAGGAGGTCGTGGGGCGGCCGGGGAACGGTGGTGAGTGCGTGCCGGGCCCGCTCCGTGGCGCCGCCGGCGGCCAGCAGCAGGGGGTCGAGCCACGGCTGGTACGGACCGGTGTCGAGGCCGGTGAAGTCGTCCGGGTCGGGCAGGGTGTCGCCCCGCATGGCCGGGACGAGCGCGACGAGGGCGGCCGCTCCCCGGGTGAGCCCGGGCATGCCGCAGTTCGCGGTGTCCGCGAGGACCTTCACGTACCGGGGGCGGGCCGCCGTCCAGCCGTCGGTCTCGCAGGTGCGCAGGGCCCGGTACCAGGCGGTGAACACTCCGGCGAGCGGCCGTTCGTTGCGGTGCGCCAGCCGGTCGATCTCCTCGGCCTCCGCGTCCGCCGCCGGGAAGTCGCCGAGTCCGGCGAGGGCTTGGAGGCGGACGAGGCGGGCCAGAACCTCGTGGCTGGGCAGGTGGTGGCCGATGGCCAGCCGGGTCAGTTCGGTGCCGAGTGCGTCGCGGCGGGCGGCCGATCCGCAGGTGGCGAAGGACTGCATGAAGGCGCCGTTGAGGGAGAACGCGAGCAGCGCGGGGTCCGCGAGGCGGCGGGCGAGGCGTACGGCCTCCTCGGCGGCACGTTCGGCGCGCAGCCGCCACGGTTCGGCGGCGGGGGCGTCGGCCGCCAGGGGAAGCGGCGCGTCGGCGGCGGCGTCGCCGCGTGACTCCACGGCGACGACCGACAGCAGCCGGGCCCGCAGCGCGGGCGGGCCGTCGGGGCCGAGCCGGGCGGCGGCGCGGGCGGCGGCCCGGACGAGTTCGCCCGCGTTCTCGGGGTCGTCGGCGCGGGTCCAGACCGCCGGGACGTCGTACGAGCCGATGATCCCGGCGGCCAGCTCGGCGTCCCCGGTCGTCTCGGCCGCCGCGACCAGTTCCCGCCGGTGCTCGCGCGCCTCCTCCAGGCCGTCGGCGCCGGTCACCGCGAGGTCCCGCAGCAGCCCGGCGGTGGCGTGCAGCCGGGCCCGGGACCGGGCGGGCACCGAGCGGTCCCACGCGGCGGCGGCCCGGCTCCAGACGCCGTCCGCCACCCCGCCCGGCTCGGCCGCCGAACCGGTGGCGCCGTTGCGGATGCGGGCCTCGGCGCGTGCCAGGGCGGCCCCGGCTCCGGAGCCGTACGCGCTGGTGAGGGTCGTACGGGCGCGCCGCAGCGTCTCCAGGGCCTCGCCGCGCCGGCCGGACCGGTCCAGCGCGGTCGCCAGCAGCACCCAGCCGTCCTCCCGCCCCGGGTGCGCGGCGACATGGGCCCGCAGATCGGCGACGGCGTCCCGGGCGGCGCCGGTGGCCAGCAGGGCGTCGGCGCGGCGCTCGACCGCGTCGAGACGCAGCGCCTCCAGCCGGGCCTGTTCGGCGGCGGCCCACGCGGCGTCGGGGAAGTCGGCCAGGACCGGCCCGCGCCACCGGGCGAGCGCCTCGTCCCAGAGGGCGACCGCCGCGTGGGGCGGCGCCCCGGCGGCCCGCGCGGCCGTGTCCTCGAACCGCCAGGCGTCCACCGCGTCGCGCCCGGCGCGCAGGACGTAGCCGGGGCCGTCGGTGACCAGCACCCGCGACGGCTGCCGGGGCGGGCGTCCGGGCTCCAGAGCGCGGCGCAGCGCCGCCACGAAGGTGCGGACCGCGCCGACCGCGCCGGCCGGCGGGCCGTCCTGCCACAGGTCGTCCACGAGCCGGCCGACCGGGACCACCCGGTTGCGGGCGATCAGCAGCCGGCCCAGCACCTCCCGGTGGCGGGGCGCGCCGAGCGGGAGGGGCGTGCCGTCGGTGCCCCAGGCGGCGACCGGTCCCAGCAGTCCGAACTCCACGCCCACGGCACGGTCCCTTCGCGGGCGGCGCCGTTTCCCGGGGTGCCGCGCGGCCACTCATCGATCGCTGATCCGGCGCCCGCACCCTTAATGACGTCCCCGGACGACCCGGACCGCGGGGTCCGGGACCGTCCACTCTGCCACGAGCCACAGGAGCCGCTGTGACACCCCCGAGCATCCCCGGATTCACCGAGCACCGCGTGCCGGTCGACGACGGCGTCACGCTGCACGCCGTCGTCGGCGGCACCGGCAGCCCGGTCGTGCTGCTGCACGGATTCCCGCAGACCCATGTGATGTGGCGGCATGTCGCGTCCGACCTCGCCGCCGACCACACCGTCATCTGCCCCGACCTGCGCGGCTACGGTGCCAGCGACAAGCCCGCCGAGAGCGGTCCTGAGGTCTACGCCAAGCGGACCATGGGCCGGGACATCGTCCGGCTCGCCGCCGGGCTGGGGCACGACCGCTTCACGCTGGCCGGTCACGACCGCGGCGCCCTGGTCGCCTTCCGTACCGCGATGGACCACCCGGAGACCGTCTCCCACGCGCTCTTCCTCGACATCCTGCCGACCCTGGACATGTGGGACGCCCTGCACGGCGTGTCCGCCGCGGTCGGCTTCCACCTCTACCTGATGGCCCAGCCGCCGGGCCTGCCGGAGCGGATGATCCAGGCGTCCGCCGACGCCTTCTTCGCCCACTTCCTCGACGCCTGGACCAGCACCCCGGACGCGATCCCCGCCGGCGTACGCGCCCACTACCTCGCCGCGTCCGCCGCGGCCGTGCCCTCCATCGTCGCCGACTACCGAGCCTCCGCCGGGATCGACGTGGACCACGACACCGCCGACCGGGACGCGGGCAACCGGCTGGCCATGCCGGTCACCGTCCTCCAGCAGGACTGGGGCGCGGCCCTCGGCTACCACGCCCAGGGCCTGTGGAGCGCCTGGGCCGAGGACCTGCGGCACCGTACGGTCTCCTGCGGCCACTTCATGGCGGAGGAGGACCCCCGGCTGATCGCCGGTGAGATCCGGGCTCTCGCGGGCCGCTGACGGCGTTACGAGGCGGCGGAACCCGGCCGCCCGGGGCCGGGGGGCCTCGGGCGGGCGGGACAGGCCGAGCCGGTCCGGCGCCATGCGGGCCATTTCCCGTACCAGCTCCTCCCTGCTCTGACGGCCGTACCCGGATGTGTCCGGATCGGCGCTCACCGGGCACGTCGGCGCCCGGAGCACAATGGGGCCTCTCTTCGCAGGAGGACTTGTCATGCCGGACCCCCGCGAGCACCCGCACTCGGAGGCATGGAAGACCGCGCTCACCGTGCTGCAGGAAGTCGCCCCGCCCGCCATTCCGGAGGGCGCGCACGTGACGACCGTACAGATCGAGTACCCGCCCGGAGACGAGGGCGCACCGCCGCACCGCCACCCCGGCCCGGCCTTCGGGTACGTGCTGGAGGGCGAGATGCGCTTCGAGCTGGAGGGCGAGGGGGAGCGGATCGTCCGCGCCGGGGAGACGTTCTGGGAGCCCGGCGGGGACGTCATCCACTATCAGGACGGCAACAACCTCACCGACACGCGGCTGCGCTTCCTCGTCACCATGCTCTGCGTTCCGGGGCAGCCCATGCTCGTCCCGGTCGACGAGGACGAGCTGAAACGGCGCGCCCACCTGCGCGCGCCCCGGCCGTCCTGACGCGTCCGCCCTCAGCCCAAGGAGTACGCGCCCCAAGGAGTACACGACGTGAAGATCGTGGTCATCGGAGGCACCGGCCTCATCGGCGGCAAGGTGGTCGGCAGGCTCCGGGAACGCGGGCACGAGGCGGTGCCCGCCGCGCCCGGCACCGGCGTGAACACGCTCACCGGAGAGGGCCTCGACGCCGCCCTGGCGGGAGCCCAGGTGGTCGTGGACGTGGCCAACTCGCCCTCCTTCGAGGCGTCGGCGGTACGGGACTTCTTCACCACCTCCACCCGCAACCTGCTGGCCGCCGAGGCGAAGGCGGGCGTGACGCACCATGTGGCCCTGTCGATCGTCGGTGTCGACGACCTGCCCGACAACGGCTACTTCCAAGCCAAGGCGGCCCAGGAGCGTCTGATCAAACAGGGGCCGGTCCCGTACTCGATCATCCGGGCGACGCAGTTCTTCGAGTTCGTCAAGGGCATCGCCGACACCGCCACCGAGGGCGACACCGTGCGCGTTCCGCCCGTGCTCTTCCAGCCGATGGCGGCCGACGACGTCGCCGAGGCGGTGGCCGCGACCGCCGTGGAAGCCTCGCTGAAGGGGACCACCGAGGTGGCCGGCCCCCAGCTGTTCCGCTTCGACGAACTGGTCTCCCGGGCGCTGCGCGCCAGGAACGACCCGCGCAAGGTCGTCGCCGACCCGCACGCCCGCTACTTCGGCTCCGAACTGGCCGAACGCAGCCTCGTCCCCGCCGAGGGCCACGCCCGCCTGTCCACGACGCGCTTCGAGGACTGGCTGCGGACGTCGGCCTGAGTCCGCGGGGGTACGGGGCCGAGAACCGGCCGACCGCTCTGCCGCCACCACACCGCGGGCGCCACGCCCGCCGGGGACCGGTGATTCCGTTGCCGACGGCGAGGGTGCGCACTAGGGTTCGTCCGTGATACCGGCGGCTGGCCGGTATCTCGAACGACCGGCCCGTCCGGCCGGTCCGGTGACGGATGAGGGGCGGCAGCGCATGGGGCGGCTCGTACCCGCGGTGACGCGGGCGCTGGACATACTGGAGCTCTTCCTCGACGGGGACGGCACACTGTCCGCCCCCGACATCACCCGCAGGCTCGGCCTGCCGCGCACCAGCGTGCACGAACTGGTCAGCACGCTCGTCGCGCGCAACTACCTCGCCCATGTGCCCGAGCAGCCGGGGCGCTTCCGGCTCGGCGTGCGCGCCTACCAGCTCGGCAGCCGGTACGCCGAACAGCTCGACCTGGCGGCCGAGGGTCAGCGGGTGGCCCGCGAGGTCGCCGAGACCTGCGGGGAGACCGTGCACATCGCGCTCCTCGAAGGGGCCGATGTGATCTACGTGGCCAAGGTGGACAGCACCCACGCGGTACGGATGGTGTCCGCGGCGGGGCGGCGGCTGCCCGCGCACTGCACCGCCGTCGGCAAGATGCTGCTGGCGTCGCTGCCCGAGACCGCGCTGGCCGAACGCATCCCGGCGGACGGCGAGCTGACGGCCATGACGGAGCACAGCGTCACCTCGCCCGCCGAGCTGCACACCCAGCTCGCGCTGATCAGGGACCGGGGCGTGGCGGTGGAGCAGCGGGAGTCCAACCCGGACGTGAGCTGCGTGGCCGCGCCCGTACGGGACCGGGCCGGGCGGGTCGTGGCGGCACTCAGCGTCTCGGTGCCGATGATCCGGTGGAGCGAGGAGCGATGCGCCGAGCTGGCCGGGCTGGCCCGCAAGGGCGCCGACGAGCTGTCCGCGCGGCTCGGCCACCGGGGGCAGCCGTGACCCGGGCCTGGGAGGTCGCCGTCGCCGCACCGGCACGGCTCGGCGAGGGGCCGACCTGGGACGCCCGCGCCGGACGGCTGATCTGGGTCGACATCCTCTCCGCCCGCGTCCACACCGTCGACCCCGTCACCGGCCGCCGCACCGTGCTGGCCACCGAACAGCACGTCGGCGCGGCCAAGCCCCGTACCGGAGGCGGACTGGTCGTCAACCTGCGGGACGGCGTGGGCACATACGACGCGGACGGCGCGTTCGCGTGGCTGCACCGCGAGCCCGTCGCGGGGCGGCGCGGCAACGACGCGGCCGTGGCGCCGGACGGGGCGCTGTGGGCGGGCACCATGGCGTACGACGAGGCGCCGGGGCGCGGCACGCTCACCCGGATCGCGCCGGACGGCGCCGCCACGCGTGTCCTGTCGGACGTCACGGTGAGCAACGGCACGGGCTGGAGCCCGGACGGCCGGCGGATGTACTACATCGACACCCCCACCCGGCGCGTCGATGTCTTCGACGTCACGGACGAGGGGCTGGTGACCGGCCGCCGTCCCTTCGTGGAGATCGAGGAGCCGGCGGAGACGGCGGGTTATCCGGACGGGCTGGCCGTGGACGCCGAGGGCGGTGTGTGGGTGGCGATGTTCGAGGGCGCGCAGGTACGGCACTACTCGCCCGGCGGGGTGCTGGAGCGGGTGCTGCCGATGCCGGTCGCCCGCCCCACGGCCTGCGCGTTCGGCGGCGCCGCGCTGACGGACCTGTATGTCACCACGGCGCGCGGCGGGCCGGGCGCGGCGCCGCTCGGCGGCTCGCTGCTGGTGGTGCCGGACGCCGGGCGGGGACTGGCGCAGCCTGAATTCGCCGGGTGAGGCGGGCGCGCGGCACGAAGAAAAGGCGGGGGCATACGGGTGGGGCCGTCGGGTACACGGAGCGCAGTTGTTCACGGACGGTGGCGAACGAGGAGGCCCTGATGTTGCTGGCGCACCCTGCTGTACTGCGCGATCTGGTCGAGCAGTACGAGACGCTGCGCGTACTGGACGCGGCCAACGGGAGCCCGGAGGTCCGGCAGCGGATGGACGATGTCGCCTACACCCTGTGCGTGTCCACCGGCACCCGCGATGTCGACGCCGCGCTGATCGCGGCCCGGCACCGGCTGCCGGGCGCCCGGGTGGAGGACGACTCCGTACTCGCCGAACTGCCCGCCCGGGACGGCACCGGACACCCGGCGACGGCCGGGGAGGACGGCGGGGTGTCCGCCGACCGGGCCGGCGCGGTACTGCCCGCCGCGGCGGCCGGGGACGGGGCGGCGCTGCCCGCCGCGTAGCGCCCCATGGAGGCGCCACGCCGGGCACCCCGCCCGGCCCGGGCCCCGCCGGACGACGGCGGGGCCCGGGCGTATGGGCTCTTCCAAAGAAAAGCGCGGACCACTGTCGATCCGGCGGCGTCCCGTTCGACGTCCTGGTGTGGGGCATCTCGCCGCACCGGATGCGAGCGGACCTGACGAGGAGACACGTGGACCAGCTGCTGAGAGTCATGAACTTCAACGTCTCACGGGACGGAATCGGTGCCGGTGAGCACCAGAGTCTTGAGTACCCGTTCGGCCATGCCCACCCGGAGAGGCTGTTCGCCTGGGCGGGCGCCACGGCGAGCTGGCCGATGCGCACGGACCCCGGCGGCAGCCGCGGCCTGGACGACTACTTCACACGGGACTTCGCACGCAACATCGGCGCCGAGATCATGGGCCGCAACAAGTTCGGCCCCCAGCGCGGGCCCTGGCGTGGCCACGACTGGCGCGGCTGGTGGGGCGACGAGCCCCCGTTCCACACCCCGGTGTTCGTCATGACGCACCACGAACGCCCTTCGATCACGCTCTCCGACACCACCTTCCACTTTGTCGGCGGCGACCCGGCCGCGGTCCTCGAACGGGCGCGGGAGGCGGCCCGCGGCAAGGACGTGCGGCTCGGCGGCGGGGTCACCACCATCCGGCAGTTTCTGGACGCCGATCTCGTCGACACCCTGCATGTGGCGGTCGCGCCGGTGGAACTCGGTTCCGGGCTACGGCTGTGGGATTCCCCCGACGAGCTGCTCGACCGGTTCCATCTTGAGGTCGTGCCCAGTACGAGCGGCGTGGTGCACCACCTGTTCTGGCGGCGGTGACACGCGGCCCCACCCCGGCGGACCGGTGCGGCCACCGCGCTACGTACCGGTCCGCCGCTTGTTCCACACGTCGAAGCCGACCGCGGCCAGCAGGACCAGGCCCTTGATGACCTGCTGGTGGTCGGTGCCGATGCCGACCAGGGACATGCCGTTGTTCAGGACGCCGAGCACCAGCGCGCCGGTCACGGCGCCGAACACGGTGCCGATGCCGCCGCTCATGGAGGCGCCGCCGATGAACGCCGCCGCGATCGCCTCCAGTTCGAAGTTGATGCCCGCCTGCGGGGTGCCCGCGTTGAGCCGGGCCGCGTAGACGCAGCCGGCGAGCGCGGCGAGGACGCCCATCGTGACGAAGACCAGGAACGTGACGCGCCCGTCCCGCACCCCGGACAGGCGGGCCGCCGCCCGGTTGCCGCCCAGCGCGTACACATGGCGGCCGACGACCGCGTCGCGCATCACGAAGCCCAGCCCGAGCAGCAGCGCGCACATGATCAGCAGCACTACCGGGACGCCGTGGTAGCTGGCCAGGGTCAGCGTGAACACCGCCACGGCCGCGGTGATGGCGGCGCACTTGGCCAGCCACAGGGAGCGCGGCAGCACTTCGAGCCCATGCGCGGCCCGCCGCCGTCGGTCGCGCCGCTCGCGCAGCAGCAGCCCGGCCACCACCACCAGACCGATCAGCAGGGTCGGATTGTGGTAGCGGGTGTACGGCCCGATCTCCGGGAGGAAGCCTTGGGCGAGGTCCTGGAACGGGCCGGGGAACGGGGAGAGGGACTGGCCCGCCAGGACGATCTGGGTCGCGCCGCGGAACAGCAGCATCCCGGCCAGGGTGACGATGAAGGACGGTATCCCGACGTATGCGATCCAGAAGCCCTGCCAGGCGCCCGCCGCCGCGCCGATGAGCAGGCACAGCAGCAGCGCGGGCAGCCAGTGCAGATGGTGCTGGACCATCAGGACGGCCGCCACGGCGCCGGTGAACGCGGCCAGCGAGCCGACGGACAGGTCGATGTGCCCGGCCACGATCACGATCATCATGCCCATGGCGAGGATGAGGATGTAGCTGTTCTGCTGGACGATGTTGGAGACGTTGTTGGGCAGCAGCAGGGCGTTGCCGGTCCAGATCTGGAAGAGGACGACGATGGCCGCCAGCGCGATGATCATGCCGTACTGGCGCAGATTGCCGCGCACCGCGGCCAGCAGCACGGCGGCGGCCGACGGGCCGGGCCCGCCACCGGACGGCGGGCCGGCCGGGTGATCGGCGGACGGTTGGACTGCGGTGGTCATGGCGGCCTCAGCTCTCGTCCGTGGGGGAGGGGCGGGTGGTCGGCGGTTCGGCGGTCATCAGGCGCATCAGTGCCTCCTGCGACGCCCGCGCGCGGGGCAGCTCACCGGTCACCCGCCCGGCCGCCATTGTGTAGAGACGGTCGCACAGGCCCAGCAGCTCGGGGAGTTCGGAGGAGATCAGCAGCACCGCCTTGCCGCGCGCGGCCAGCTTCCCGATCACCGTATGGATCTCGTACTTGGCGCCCACGTCCACGCCCCGCGTCGGTTCGTCGAGGATCAGCACCTCCGGCCCGGCGAGCAGCCACTTGCCCAGCAGCACCTTCTGCTGGTTGCCGCCGCTGAGCCGCCCGACGGGCTCGAAGACGGTGCGTGACCTGATGCCCAGTGAGGTCCGCAGCTCCTCGGCGGCCCCCCGCTCCGCGTGCCGGTCGACCACCCCGCGCCGGGCCAGCCCGGAGAGCGCGGCCAGCGAGAGGTTGCGGTGCACGGTGTCCAGGAGGTTCAGTCCGTACGACTTGCGGTCCTCCGTGACGTACGCGAGGCCGTGCGCCACCGCCTGCGGCACGGAGCGCAGCACGGCCGGCCGGCCGCCGAGCCGTACGGTGCCGCCCGCGTACCGCCCGTAGGAGCGGCCGAAGACGCTCATCGCCAGCTCGGTGCGGCCCGCGCCCACCAGCCCCGCGAGGCCGACGATCTCGCCGCGCCGGACGTGCAGGGACGCCCCGTCCACCACCGTGCGCCGGTGATCGACGGGGTGGCGCACGGTCCACCGCTCGACGGCGAGTGCCGGTGCGTCCGCGTCCGGGCCCTCGTAGTGCGTCCGCGGCGGGAAGCGGTGGTCCAGGTCGCGGCCGACCATGGCGCGGATGATGCGCTCCTCGGGGACGGACGGCGCGGCGCCGGGCCGGTTCCGTACGGTGAACGTCTCGACGGTGCGCCCGTCGCGCAGCACGGTCACGGTGTCCGCGACCCGGCGGATCTCGCCCAGCTTGTGCGAGATCAGTACGCAGGCCACGCCCTGGTCGCGCAGCCGGCACACCAGGTCCAGCAGGTGGTCGCTGTCCGCGTCGTTGAGCGCGGCGGTCGGCTCGTCGAGGATCAGCAGCCGGACATCCTTGGCCAGCGCCTTGGCGATCTCCACCAACTGCTGCTTGCCGACGCCGAGATCGGCGACACGGGTGCGCGGGTCCTCGGCCAGGCCGACCCGCGCCAGCAGCGCGGATGCCTGCCGCAGCGTCTCGTACCGCCCGATGACACCGCGCCGGGCCCGCTCGTTGCCGAGGAAGATGTTCTCCGCCACCGACAGGCACGGCACCAGCGCCAGTTCCTGGTGGACGATGACGATGCCGCGGCGCTCACCGGCCCGTACGTCCCGGAACGCGCAGCGCTCACCGCCGAAGCGGATCTCACCGGCGTAACTGCCGTGTGGATACACCCCGCTGAGCACCTTCATCAACGTCGACTTGCCCGCGCCGTTCTCCCCGCAGACGGCGTGGATCTCCCCGGCGCGCACCGACAGCCGCACGTCGTCCAGCGCGGTGACGCCGCCGAACTTCTTGGTGATGCCGCGCATCTCCAGTACGGGTGCGTCCGCACGCACCACCGCGCGCCCGCTCACAGGGCGCCGCCCAGGTCCGCGGCCTTCAGATAGCCCTCATCGACCAGAATCCGGGCGTTGCCGCGGTCCACGCTGACCGGGTCGAGCAGGAAAGCGGGCACCACCCGCGCCCCGTTGTGGTACGTCTTCACGTCGTTGACCTGCGGCTTCCTGCCGTGCAGCATGGCGTCGCCCATCAGTACCGCCTGCCGCGCGAGCTTGCGGGTGTCCTTGTAGACGGTTTGCGTCTGCTGCCCGGCCAGGATGGACTTCACGGCGGCCAGCTCCGCGTCCTGCCCGGTCACGACGGGATACGGGCGGCCGGCACCGCCATAACCGACGCTCTTCAGGGCGGAGATGACGCCGAGGGAGATGCCGTCGTACGGGGAGAGCACCGCGTCCAGCCGGGCCGTCCCGTAGTACGTGCTGAGCAGGTCGTCCATCCGCTTCTGCGCCGTACCGCCGTCCCAGCGCAGCGTGGTCGCCTGAGTGAGCGCCGTCTGACCGCTGCGGACCACGAGCTGCCCGCGTCGCAGGTACGGGCGGAGCTCGGCCAGCGCTCCGTTCCAGAAGTACCGGGTGTTGTTGTCGTCGGGCGACCCCGCGAACAGCTCGATGGTGAACCGCTCGTCAGCGCGCGCGTCGAGCCGCAGTTTGCCCACGATGTAGCGGCCCTGGAGCCGGCCCACGCGGGCGTTGTCGAAGGAGGCGTAGTAGTCGACGGCCGGGGTGCCGAGCACCAGGCGGTCGTACGCGATCACCCCGATGCCCGCCTCCTTCGCGCGGCGCAGCACATCGGTGAGCGCGGAGCCGTCGATCGCCGCCACGACCAGCAGCCGATGCCCCTTGGCGACCATGTTCTCCAGCTGCGCGACCTGGTTCTCGACCCGGTCGTCGCCGTACTGGAGGTCCGCGCGGTAGCCCTTGGCCGCGAACTCGCGGGCCATGTTGCGGCCGTCGGCCAGCCACCGTTCGGACGCCTTGGTCGGCATCGCGATGCCGACCGTGCCGTTGCCGGAGCCGCCGGGACGGTAGCGGCTGCCGCCCTTGGCCTCCTGGCCACAGGCGGTCAGGCCGAGGGCGAGTGCCGCCGCGACGACGGTGCGGCGGGGTATGTGCGCGGGGCCGCTCACCGCTCGACCTCGGGTACGGGGAAGCGGCGCAGTTCGCCCGGCAGACGGGAACCGGGCGGCGACATACGGCCGTCGCCGCCGAGCCGGGCCAGCAGGTCCAGCACCAGCCTGCCCCGCCGCACCCGTTCACGCGCGCTGTCCAGGGCGGCGGCGCGCAGCTGGGCGCCATACGGGTACAGCGCGGGGGAGCGGCTGAGGCCGAACTTCAGGTACAGCGGCGCCCCGCGCCGGACGAGCTGCGCCACGTCGTACATCCGCACATAGCCACCGAGGTCGTCGGGCGCCTCGACGTAGAAGTCCATCGGGGCGCGGGAGACGCGGCGGATCTGAGTGAGCTGGTCCAGGGTGAGGTCGCTGGGCACGTTCAGGGAATCGGCGCCGAGCCGCTCGAAGATCTCGTACGCGGCCGGATTGACCGGCCCGACCAGCGCGGAGACCTTGAAGGTGGTGCCGGCGGGCAGGGTCCCGGCCGCGCGCAGGCGGTGCAGCAGCCACAGCACACCCTCGTCGGCGACGAGCAGACAGCGCACGCCCAGATCGATGGCGCGCAGCGCGTCCTCGACGCAGCCGGCCACCGCCTCCTGGCCCCGGGCGCGCGGCCCGGCGGCGCCGCCTACGTCCCAGGTGCCGCGCGGCCCGGTGAACAGGCACAGCTCCGCACCGTGCGCGGCGCACGCGTCCAGCATGTCGGTGATCTCGGTGTCGGTCAGCATCCACACGCCGCTGCCCTGGCTGACACGGTGGACGGGCACACCGAGCCGCCCGGCCTCCTTGAGGACCGCGGACAGGACCTCCGGGCCTTCCACGGAGGGGATCTCGGTCCGCCAGGTGCCGCCGTCGGGGAACGCGTACGGGGAGGCATCGGCCGGGTCGTCGGCGGGGGCGGCGTGGCCGAGCGGGGCGAGGGCGTGATCGGCGGGGTGACGGAAGGGGAGCGGTCCGGCGGTGGGGTGGGCGGAGGCTTCGGGAGGGGAGAGGGGGAGGGGGCCGGTACCGGGCGGGGAGAGGGACATGAGGCTCCTCTGTTCGGGATGTCGGACGAGGTTCGGGATAGCGGGCATGAGGCGGCCGAGCTGTTCGGCGGCGCGCGGGCGCCGCCTACGCCTCCGGCCGCACCAGCACCTTCCCCACCCCCGGATCGCCGCCGCCCACCAGCGCCACGGCCTCGCCCCAGCGCTCCAGCGGAAACGTGTGCGTGATCAGTGGCGCGGGGTCCAGCAGGCCGGTGGTGAAGGCCCGTACGGCATGGGTCCAGGCGGCGGACGGCGCGCCGAAGACGCCGCGTACGGTGAGGTGGTCCGTGACCAGGCGTACCGGGTCGAGGCCGCGGGCGCCGGAGCCCGGCAGGCCGGTCAGGACCACCCGGCCGCCGCGGCGGACGAGTTCCGCCGCCGTCGCGGCGGTGTCCGGCGCGCCCGCGGTCTCCACCACCACGTCGAAGCCGCCGGACCCCGTACCGGGCGAGCGGGTGCCGGTCGCGCCCATCGCCAGGGCCTGTTCGGCACGGGCCCGGCGCGGATCGACGGCGATCAGCTCGGCGGGGGAGACGGCGGCCAGGAACCGTACGGCCAGCAGCCCGAGGGTGCCCGCGCCCAGCACCGCGATCCGCTCGCCGGGCACCGCGCGGGCGGCCAGCGCGGCAGCGGCGGCGACCGCGGCCGGTTCCAGCAGCGCCGCGGCGTCGAGATCCGCGTCGTCGGGCAGCGGGTGCAGCAGCCGGGCGGGCACCACCAGGGTGTCCGCGAACGCGCCGGGGCGGGTGAAGCCGGTCTCGTCGTAGGCCGCGGCGCACAGCGAGGTCTCGCCGGCCCGGCAGCGGTCGCAGGCCAGACAGGTACGGAAGTTCTCGCCGACGACCTTGCGGCCGGTCAGCGCGTCCGGCACCCCGTCGCCGACCGCCGCGACCGTGCCCGCCCACTCGTGGCCGGGGACGATCGGGTAGCGGACGTACGGGGCGGGCCGTCCGCCGTCGTACACCTCGCGGTCACTGCCGCACAGGCCCGCCGCCGCCACCCGTACCAGCGCCTCGCCGGGCCCGGGGGAGGGGGTGGGCGCGCTCACGAGGCGGTGCCGGCCCGGGCCTTCGACGAGGACGGACCGGGTGCGCGCGGGCGCGGTCACCGGTGCCCGCCGCCCGCTTCGCGCCGCTCCCACCCCTCGGCCCACAGGTCGAAGCGGGCCGGCTGCTGCGGGAATTCGGCCGCCGCGTCGGTGTCCAGCTCGACGCCGAGGCCGGGCGCGTCGGGCAGGGTGAAGTACCCGTCCACCACCTCGGGCGCGCCCTTGACGACCCGCTTGATGTCGGAGTCGGCGAAGTCGTTGAAGTGCTCCAGGACCTTGAAGTTGGGCGTGCAGCCCGCGAGTTGGAGGGAGGCGGCGGTCAGCACCCCGCCGCCCACGTTGTGCGGCGCGATCATCATGTAGTGCGTCTCGGCGGTCGCGGCGAGCTTGCGGGTCTCCAGGATGCCGCCGAAGTGGCCCACGTCCGGCTGGACGATGTCCGCCGCCTGCGACTCGAACAGCTCGCGGAACTCGATCCGGTCGTGGATGCGCTCCCCGGTCGCGATCGGCGTGTCCACCTTGCCGGCGACCTTGGCCAGCGCCTTCAGGTTCTCCGGCGGTACGGGTTCCTCCAGCCACGCCGGGCCGAAGGGCGCCAGCTCGCGGGCGAGCCGTACCGCGGTGGCGGGGCTGAACCGCCCGTGCATCTCCACCATCAGCTCCCGGTCCGGGCCGATGGCGTCCCGTACGGCCTCGATGAGCGAGACGGCGTAGCGGGTGCCGGCCGGGTCGAGTTCGAGGTGGCCGGTGCCGAACGGGTCGATCTTCAGTGCCTGGTAGCCGCGTTCCACCACGGCGCGGGCGGCGGCGTGGTAGCCCTCCGGTGTGCGCTCGGTGGTGTACCAGCCGTTGGCGTACGCCTTGACGCGATCGCGCACCCGGCCGCCGAGCAGCTGCCACACCGGTACGCCCAGCGCCTTGCCCTTGATGTCCCAGCAGGCCGTCTCCACGCACGCGACGGCGGACATCACGATCTCCCCGGCGCGCCCGTAGTCGCCGTACTTCATGCGTTGCACGAGGTCTTCAATGTTGAACGGGTCGGAGCCGGTGAGGTGGTGGTCCGCCGCTTCGGCCAGATAGCCGAGGAGGGCGTCGGTGCGGCCCAGCATGCGGGTCTCGCCGACGCCGGTGAGGCCCTCGTCGGTGTGGACCTGTACGTAGGTGAGGTTGCGCCAGGGGGTGCCGACGACATGCGTGCTGATACCGCTGATGCGCACGGGAGCTGACCCTCCATCGTGTTCGATATTTCGTCACGCGTCCGAAATGGTGGCGTGACCGTAATGAGCGCCGCCGGACCGTGTCAATGGGGGCGCGGTGAGCTGCCGCCGTTCGGCCGGGGCGGTTCACGCGCGGTGTGTGTGACGGGTGTTGACGTGGCGGCGTGCGGGGCGCATCCTCCCTCGAAGGCCGGGCGGTATGCCGCACGGCGTTCGATATCCCGTACACAGTCGAGTGGAGGGGTACCTCATGGCGAGCGACGACCAGCGCCCGGGAGCGGTCCCGGGTGGGCCCGGACGAAGAACCGTGATCGCCGCACTGGGCGCGACGGCCCTGACCGAAGCGCTGCGCACCGGCGCGGCACCGCCCGCCGCCGCGGAACCGGGCCCCGCGCTGCCCGCCCCCGTCGCCCACTGGGCCTTCGAGGAAGGCCGCGGCACCACCGCCGCCGACAGCTCGGGCCACGGCCGCACCCTCACCCTGCGCGGCGGAGCCGCCTGGGGTGACGGCCACACCGGCCACGGCCTCGCCCTGGCCGGGCGCGCCTGCGCCACCGCCGCCGGACCCGCCGTCGACACCGCGCACGGCTTCACCCTCACCGCCCGGGTCCGCCTCGCGGCCACCGACGGCTTCCGTACCGCCGTCGCCCTCGACGGCACCGCCGTCAGCGCTTGCTACCTCCAACTGCGCGACGACACACGGGCGTTCGCCTTCACCCGGCTGCCGAGGGACACGGCCGACGCCAACGGCGCCGCCGTGATCGCCGGCGCGGGCTGCGCCCCCGAGGCCGGGCGCTGGTACCACCTCGCGGGCGTCGCGGACGCGGCGGCGGGCCTCTTACGGCTGTACGTCGACGGCGTACTGGAAGGCGAAGTGCCCGCCCCGGGAGGCTGGCGGGCCACCGGCGCCACCACCGTCGGACGCGGCCTGTTCGGCGGCGCCGAGGCGGACCACTTCCAGGGCGGCATCGACGACGTACGCTGCTACGACACCGCCCTGAGCGGCGCACAGGTCGCCCGGCTGGCCGGCGTACCGGAGCGGGACACCACACCGCTGCTCACCATCGACGCCCGCCGCCCCGGCCCCACCGTCCCGCCCCGGCTCGGCGGCATCTTCTTCGAGGACATCAACCACAGCGGCGAAGGCGGCCTGTACGCCGAACTCGTCAGCAACCGCAGCTTCATGGCCGATACCCGCACTCCGCTGCACTGGAGTGCCCTCGGCGGCGCCACGATCGCCCTGGACCCCGCCGTGCCCCTCAACGAAGCGCTCACCCGCTCCCTGCGGATCACCGTGCGCGGCCCCGGCTCCGGCGCGGCCAACGACGGCTACTGGGGCATCCCCGTACGCCCCGCCACCACCTACCGCGCCTCCTGCTTCGCCAAGGCCGACGGCCGCACCGGGCCGCTCACCCTCGCCCTCACCGGCAGCGACGGCACCGTATACGCACGGGCCGCCGCACCGGCCCCCGGCCGCGACTGGCGCCGCTACGACCTGACCCTGCGCACCCCGCCCACCGCACCGACGACCATGGACGCGCGCCTGACCGTGACCACAGCGGGCACCACCGGCACCACGGGCACCCTGTGGCTCGCCCACGTCTCCCTGTTCCCGCCCACGTACCGGAACCGCCCCAACGGCCTGCGTCCCGACCTGATGGCCGCGCTCGCCGCGCTGCGGCCCGCCTTCCTGCGCTTCCCCGGCGGCAACTACCTCGAAGGCAATGTGATCGCCGACCGCTTCGACTGGAAGAAGACCATCGGCCCCGTCGAACGCCGCCCCGGCCACCGCAACTCCGCCTGGGGCTACTGGTCCACCGACGGTCTCGGCCTGCCCGAATACCTTCAGATGGCCGAGGACCTGGACTGCGAGCCGGTGCTGTGCGTGTACGCGGGCTACTCGCTCAAGGGCGAGCACGTCACCGGCGAGGCCCTGCGGCCTTTCGTCCAGGACGCGCTGGACCAGATCGAGTACATCACCGGGCCCGCCACCTCCCCCTGGGGCGCCCGGCGTGCCGCCGACGGCCACCCAGCGCCGTACCCGCTCACGTACGTGGAGATCGGCAACGAGGACTGGTTCGACACCTCCGGCTCGTACGAGGAGCGCTACGCGGCCTTCCACGACGCGCTCACCCGGACGTACCCGCACCTGAAGCTCATCGCCACCACCCCCGTCCGCAGCCGCCCCTACGACCTCATCGACGAGCACTACTACCGCTCACCCGCCGCCTTCGCCGCCGGGGCCCACTTCTACGACCGGCGCGACCGCGCCACCCCCAAGGTCTTCGTGGGCGAATGGGCGGCCCAGGAAGGCCGCCCCACCCCCAACCTGCGGGCCGCGCTCGGCGACGCCTCCTGGCTCACCGGCATCATCCGCAACAGCGACCACGTGGTGATGGAGTGCTACGCGCCCCTGTTCAGCCACGTCCGCGACAACACCTGGGCCACCAACCTCATCGCGTACGACGGCCTGACCAGCTACCACTCGCCCAGCTCCTACGCACAGCAGCTGCTGCGCACCCACCGGGGCGACACCGTGCTGCCCACCGCGGTCCGCGCCCTGCCCGGCCTGAGCGCCGTCACCACCCGCGACCACCGGACCGGACGGCTGTACGTCGCCGTCGTCAACACCGGAGGCACACCGCGCACCACGTCCGTACGCATCGACGGCATCCGGACCATCGGGTCCGCCGGGCGGGCCGAGATCCTGTCCGGGCCGGGCCCGGAGGCGACCAACACGCTCAGCGATCCGACGGCGGTCGTGCCCCGGTCGGTACCGCTGAACGGGCTCGGTAGGCGGTTCACGTATACGTTCCCGGCGTACTCGCTCACCGTGCTGCGGCTGCACGGCGGCTGACGCCCGGTGAGCCGGTGGCGGGCCCGGCCTCATGACGGGCCGGGCCGCCGCCCGTCCTCAGCTGAGCATCGGACCGTCGGCCGACGGCATGGGGGTGACCTTGCCGGACGCGGGGACGGTGACCTTCACCGCCTTGCCGAAGTCGGTGAGGTTCATCGTCGCGGTGCCGCCGCCGGCGCCCAGCGGCCAGGAGAGCCGCGTACGGACGATCCGGCCGTCGCGGCCGACCCAGGCGTCCGCGTACACGACCAGCTCACCGATCGCCTGCCGCACCTGGGCGACCTTCGACCGGCCGCGCTCCGACATCCGCAGCATGATCGTCTCGTTGTCGAGCCGCCCGCGGTAGTGCACGGCCGGTGCGCCGCCGATCTTCTCCTCGCCCGCCTTCTTCGCCCCGCGCATCAGGGACACCTGCTTCAGGACGTGCTCGGGGTCGTTCAGCGGCGCCCGGAGAATCCGCTGGACCTCCGCCTTGTCCCGGCGCACCGACCCCCAGGCACCGTGCTGGTCGCGGAACCCGCCGATGTAGACGGTGCCGCCGGAGAATATCTGCTCCATCTCCGGCCCGCCCGCGGCGGCGTCCGAGGCACGGCCCATGTGGAGACCCGTCTTGAGCCGCCCCTTGGCACCCGCCCAGTCGAAGTCGCCCTTGACGGTGAGGGTGTACGTCTTGGTCCCGTCGCCCATCTCGATCGTCTCGTCGACCCGGGCGCTGCCCTTGACGGTGGCGGCGACGGCGGCCTTCACCGCCGCCCCGTGGTCGGCGTCCAGTGCCGGCGCGGAGGCGGACGCCTTCGGGGACGGCCCGGCCTTGTCCGCGGTCCCTCCGGAGCAGCCGGCGCACAGCAGGGCCACGGCACCGAGCGGAATGAGGGCACGTCGCATGGTTTCTCCGAGAAGGGTGATGACCGAGTCTCCGACATGACGCTCATGCCGGGCATGGGACCTTACGCACAACTTATCGAGCGGATGTGCGACTGGTGGACGCCGGGGTCCGGGGGCAGGGCGGCCGGCCGGTCGAGGGCGGACCGCCACGCCCGGTGCGCATCCAGGTCAGGGACTTACGGCGCACCTACGTAGCCGCGCACGACGTACTCACGCGTGCGCTCACAGCACCACCGTTCCGGACGCACTCAGGCAGGTCTCCTCCCGCACCGCGGCGACGAGAGCTTCGCGGGCCGGCTCGGCACGTCCGAGGGGGGACCGGATTCATGCGCGGCCAGGAGGGCCCCCAATCGGCCGAGTGCCCGGCCTCCCGCCCCGGCCCGAGGCGCGGGGCAGGCGAGGCGAAACGATACTGGGGCAGAGCTGCGCGAGTCAGGAGCTCGGGTCGTCCTCCTCGGGAGTCGCCGTAGGACGGCGGCCGGGGCACGTCGGCGAGTCGAAGGGGCGAAGCGATGGACGCACCGGTGCCGGAGCCCGCCGAGTGCCCGGAGGACCCGTTCGCGCTGAGCCGGGCGGCTTCGGCGGTGCTCGACGAGCGGGGCACGGTCGCGGGCTGGAGCGGATGCGCCGAGGACCTGCTCGGCTACCGGCCGCAGGACGTGCTGGGGCGGCGCGCGGACACCTTCCTGCTGCACGACGACGACCGGGCCGCGGCCGCCGAGGCGGCCGCCGCGGCCCGCCGCGACGGGGGCTGGTCCGGCGTCCTGCCGCTGCTGCACCGCGACGGACAACGCGTCGAGCTGGGCTTCCGGGTCCGGTCCGTCGTCCGGGGCGACGACGCGTACGAGTGGTTCGTCGTCGCCGCGCCCGCGGCCGAGGTGGCTCAATGGGAGATCGACCGCTCCGTACTGGAGGGCCTGTTCCGCAACTCTCCCATCGGGCTGTCCGTACACGCCCCCGACCTGAGCATCCTCCGTATCAACCGGGCCATCGCGAGCATCAGCCGGCGCCCCGTCCCGGCACACCGGGGCCTGCGCATGGAGGACTTCCTCGTCGGCCCGGACGTGGCCACCATCGAGGGGCGGCTGCGCAGGGTGCTGGAGACCGGCCGGCCGCTGATCTTCACCGAGCAGTCGTGCCGGCTGCGTATCGACCCCGGCCGGGAACGCGTCGTGTCCGTGTCCGCGTTCCGGATGCGCGCCCCCTCCTCCGGGGAGGTGCTCGGCGTCACCCAAATGGTGGAAGACGTCACCGACCGGCACCGGGCCCAGCACCGGCTCGCCGTCCTCAACCGGGCGAGCGCCCGCATCGGCACCACACTGGACGTCGCACAGACCGCACGGGAACTGGCCGAGGTCGCGGTGCCCGACCTCGCCGACGCGGTCTCCGTCGACCTGCTGGAGCCGGTCACCCGCGGCCAGGACCCCACCCGGGGGACCTACGTGCCCGTGCACCGGACGGCCGTACGGTCCGTCGTGGCGGAGGGCCTGGACGTCATGTACCCCGTCGGCGAGGTGTTCCGCTTCGCCCCGGGTACGCCGCAGGCGCAGTGCCTCGCCGAGCAGCAGCCGCTCCTCGAACCGGACCTCGCGCACAGCACCGGCTGGTACATCCAGGACCCGGAGCGCTCCGAACAGGCCCTGCGCCTGGGCGCCCATTCGCTGATCGTCGTGCCGCTGGCCGCCCGCGGCCTGGTGCTCGGCCTGGTGAGCCTGTGGCGCGCGGAACGCTCCGAGCCGTTCGAGCAGGACGACCTCGTCCTGGCCCAGGAGTTCGTCTCCCGCGCCGCCATCTGCATCGACAACGCCCGCCGCTACACCCAGGAGCACTACGGCGCGCTGACCCTCCAGCGCAGCCTGCTGCCGCGCGAACTGCCCGAACAGCTCGCCGTCGAGGTCGCCCACCGCTATCTGCCCGCCGACCCCGCCGCGGGCGTCGGCGGCGACTGGTTCGACGTCATCCCCGTCTCCAGCGCCCGCGTCGCCCTCGTCGTCGGCGACGTCGTCGGCCATGGACTGCACGCCGCGGCCACCATGGGGCGGCTGCGTACGGCGGTGCACACCCTGGCCAACCTCGACCTCGCCCCCGACGAAGTGCTCTCCCACCTGGACGACCTCGTCAACCGCCTGGCCGAGGAGCAGGAGTCGGCCGGCGGCGGCCCGGAGAGCCCTCAGGTCATCGGCGCCACCTGCCTGTACGCGGTCTACGACCCGGTCTCCCGCCGCTGCACCATGGCCCGCGCGGGCCACGTACCGCCCGCCGTGGTCGGCCCCGACGGCCGGATGACCCTCCCCGACCTGCCGGCCGGGCCGCCGCTCGGGCTGGGCGGCCTGCCGTTCGAGTCCGCCGAACTCGAACTCGCCGAGGGCAGCCTGCTCGCGCTCTACACG
Source organism: Streptomyces sp. NRRL F-5755 (assembly GCF_001279365.1). Lineage (NCBI taxonomy): Bacteria > Bacillati > Actinomycetota > Actinomycetes > Kitasatosporales > Streptomycetaceae > Streptomyces > Streptomyces sp. NRRL F-5755. The sequence continues at coordinate 55,025 of NZ_LGCW01000259.1, forward strand.
GACGGGCTGCTGGAAGTACACAGGCGGGACCTCGACGAGGGCCTGGCGCTGCTGCGCGGAGCGCTGGAGCAGCCCGCCTGCCGCCTGGAGGACCGCTGCAAGGCGGCGGTGGAGGCGCTGCTGCCGGTGCACCCGCAGGACGATGTCGCGCTGCTCCTGGCCCGTACGCGCGCGCTGCCGCCGGAATCGGTCGCCACCTGGGAACTGCCCGCGGAACCGACCGCCGCCGCCGAGGCGCGCGAGCTGACGTCCGCGACGCTGACCGAATGGGGCCAGGAGGAACTGGCCTTCACCGCCGAACTGGTGGTGAGCGAACTGGTCACCAACGCCTACCGGTACGGCGGCACACCGATCACGCTGCGCCTCATCCGCGACCGCACCCTGATCTGCGAGGTCTCCGACCCCAGCAGCACCGCCCCCCACCTCAGACGCGCCCTCAGCACCGACGAGGGCGGACGCGGCCTCCTCCTGGTCGCCCAACTGACGGACCGCTGGGGCGCCCGCCACACCCGGGAGGGCAAGACGGTGTGGACGGAGCTGCCGTTGGTGGCGGGCGGGGAGGGCGGGTGAGGGGGCTTGTTCTCAGGTCGGTGGCCAACTGCCGCCCTTCTGCCGCTCTTTTACTTGCCAAGTTGGAAGGTGATTGGCATCTTGGCAATGACGAGGTGGTGCTGACGGTTGTGCCGCCGACCGAGGAGGAGCTGTGCGGGAAATCACCGACCCGGTGGACGCGTTGGGGCGGGCCGCCGCGGTGGAGAAGGCGGCGCGGTTACGCAGCGGCTGGTACGCCCGGTACCTGTGGGTGTACGCCGCCGGTCAGCTGGTGCTCGTGCCGACCGCCCTGCTGGGGCACGGCCCGGTCGCCGCGCTGCTCTTCACCCTGGTCAACGCAGGGCTGGTCACCGGGCTCTCGGTGTACGCGGCACGGCAGCGCATCGTGCGACGCGGGTTCGGGACGCGACACGGGGTGCTGATCGGCGCCTGGGCCGTGCTCTACACCGCCGCGGTCCTCCTCGGGAACTCGGCGTTCGTGGACAGCCGGGTGGTGTTCGCGGCCGTGGCGGCTGCGGTGTGCGCGCTGCCGCTCGCCGTAGGAGCGTGGCTCGAAAGGCGGCGGTCGTCGTGACGGCGCAGCGGACCGCGGCCGGCTCCCCGGGCAGCCATCCCCGGCACGCCCTCGCCCCGCTGCTCAACTCGCCCGTACGACTGTCCGTGGTGGCGGCCCTCGCGCCGGTGGAGAAGGCCGAGTTCGCCGTCGTACGAGAACTGGTCGAGGTGAGCGACTCCGTACTGTCCAAGCAGGTGGCGGCGCTGGAGGCGGCGGGCTGGGTGGCCGTCGCCAAGGGCCGGGTGGGCCGTCGCGCCCGGACCTGGCTCTCGCTGACGGCCGAGGGACGGGTCGTGTACGAGCGGCATCTGACGGCGCTGAGGGCGATCGCGGAGGGGGCCGGGGCAGGAGCGGCGGCGCGGGTGCGGGGCGGCTCCGACGAGGGGATGGACGAGTAGGCGGGGAAGTGGGGGAGCGGGGCCTGCACGTGGTGGGCGGTGGACGGGACCGTCGCCCGGTCGCGTTGTCGGACCCTCGTGTCACGATGAGGGACATGAGCACACCTGGACGTACCTTGCCCCCGATGGACGCCGACGAGCGGGCCACGCTGGAGAGTTGGCTCGACTTCTACCGCACCACCCTCGCCCTGAAGTGCGACGGCCTGACCGAGCAGCAGCTCCGCGAGGCGTCCGCGCCGCCTTCGGCGCTGACCCTGCTCGGTCTGGTCCGGCACCTGGCGGCGGTCGAGCGGTTCTGGTTCCGCAGGGTGCTGGCCCAGGAGGACGCACCGACGCTCTTCAGCTCCGACCCGGACGCCAGCTCCGCCAACAGCGGTTTCGACCTCGACGAGTCGGCCACTTACGAGGACGCCCGGCGCATATGGCAGGCCGAGATCGAGCACGCCCGGAAGAACTGCGCTTCCCGCGCGCTGGAGGACACCGGCGTGTACCGGGACGGGCCGGTCACCCTGCGCTGGATCTACACCCACATGACCGCCGAATACGCCCGCCACTGCGGCCAGGCCGACCTCATACGGGAGCGCATCGACGGCAGTACGGGCGTCTGAGCCCGGCCCGGGGGTCCGGCAGTCCGGCAGCGGCGCGGTGCGGCGGGTTTACGTATACCGCGCGGCGGACCGCAGTACGCAGACTGGCGCCGGAGCACGCGTCACCGCACCGCAGGCCGCACCGAGCGGAGGGCACCGTGGCGAACGACTCGACGGCGCAGGACCGGCAACTGCTGCACGACTACTCCCGCGAGACCCGCGATCCATACGTCCAGCGGCTCTTGGCGGAGCTGCTCGGCCACGTCAACCGGGCGGGCTTCGAGCGGACGGCGGGCGCGGGCGGCGGCAACACGCGGGACCTCGGCCAGGGCCAGTACGCCGTCTCCTACGCCTATACACCGGACACGGCCCGCGCCGACCAGCTCGCGGTGCTGGTCCACGAGCTGACCCACGTCGCGGTCAACCAGGCGTACGGCTCCCGCATGCTGAACTTCCCGGTGCCCCCGCTGTCCGCGGCGGAGGAGAACCGGGTGCGCGACGAGACACCGGGACGCGAGGAGGACTTCCAGAACGCCGCCCTCCGGCGGACGGACGCCCGGCGCCGTGACGCCTACGTCGACCTGGTCATCGGCAACGTCCAGCGGCTGCTGGACGAGTTGCGCGGCTCCGGCCTCCCGGCCGAGCGGCAGCGGGCGATACGCGCCAAACTGACCGACCACATGCGGGCCCGCCCGTACCACGAGTACGACGGCGTCCTCTCGCACGTGCTCACCTGGGCCGACCTGGACGGAGTCGACCGGTCCTCGCCCTTCTACCGCAGCCTGACCGCGATGGTGGCGCAGACGGCCGACTGGCGGGCGGCCGGCGACATCACCCTGCCGCGCCGCCGACGCGGTCTCTTCCGCCGGTTGGGGAGGACGCTGGCCGCGGTCTTGGGGATGTCCCGGCGGCGGTAGAAGGCGAGGCTAAGCGGCGGTAGGGAGGCAGTGCAGGGGCCGGGGAGTGCCCGCGTACCAGTACACGGGTGCGCCCACGCCCACCCCGAACCCTCGAACCGGCCCCAGGTAAAACCTTCCTCACATCCCCGTAAGCTCCTGCCCATCCACCACCTGCGCCCGGCCTTACCCCCACACCCGCAAACCCGCAGATCAAAGCCCCGATCACGGCCCAATTCCCGGCTCCTCACACCCCGTTGCGCGAGCCGACGGCCTGTTACGGCCAGGTTGACGGCGCGGCGCCCGAGGAACACCCTCGTTATATAGGTGCTCGATACAACTGACCCGTGGAGGTGTCGGGCCGCCGGGCCGCGCCGTGCCCGCGCACGCCGCGCCGGTGTCCGGCGGACCGCCTTCCCGGGCCGGAGCAGGAGGACATGGCATGTGTGGTATCACCGGCTGGATTTCCTTCGATCGTGACCTGCGCTCCGAGCAGGAGACCGTGGACGCGATGACCGAGACGATGTCCTGCCGTGGGCCCGACGACCGCGGTACGTGGGTGCAGGGGCCCGCCGCCCTCGGACACCGCCGTCTCGCGATCATCGACCTTCCGGGCGGCCGGCAGCCGATGACCGTATACCGGGAGGACGGCAGCCCGGTCGTCATCGTCTACTCGGGCGAGGCGTACAACTTCGCCGAGCTGCGCGAGGAGCTGACCGGCCGCGGCCACCGCTTCGCCACCGACTCCGACACCGAGGTGGTCCTGCGCGGCTACCTGGAGTGGGGCGAGGGGGTCGCCGAACGGCTCAACGGCATGTACGCGTTCGCCGTCTGGGACGAGCAGCGCCAGCGTCTCGTCATGATCCGCGACCGGATGGGCATCAAGCCGTTCTACTACTACGAGACGCCCGACGGCGTGCTGTTCGGCTCCGAGCCCAAGGCGATCCTCGCCAACCCGCTCGCCGAGCGCACCGTCGGCCTCGACGGCGTCCGTGAGCTCTTCGCGTTCGTCAAGACGCCCGGCCACGCCGTGTGGGACGGGATGTACGAGGTCGAGCCCGGCACGGTGGTCACCGTCGACCGCGGCGGGCTGCGCCGGCACGTGTACTGGTCGCTGGAGACCCGCGCCCACGAGGACGACCGGGACACCTCGGTGGCCCACGTACGGTCGCTGCTCGACGACATCGTCCGCCGTCAGCTCGTCTCCGACGTACCGCGCTGCACCCTGCTCTCCGGCGGCCTGGACTCCTCGGCGATGACCGCGCTGGCGGCCCGGCAGCTCGGCGAGGCGGGGGAGACGGTCCGCAGCTTCGCCGTCGACTTCGTCGGCCAGACCGAGCACTTCGTGGCCGACGACCTGCGCGCCACCCCCGACACGCCGTACGTCCACGACGTGGCCCGCCTCTCCGGCACCGACCACCAGGACATCGTCCTGGACTCGGACTCGCTGGCCGACCCCGAGGTGCGCGCGAAGGTCATCCGGGCGCGGGACATACCGGTGGGCTTCGGCGACATGGACGCCTCCCTGTACCTCCTCTTCAAGGCGATCCGCGAGCACTCCACCGTCGCCCTGTCGGGGGAGTCGGCCGACGAGGTCTTCGGCGGCTACAAGCAGTTCTTCGACGAGGAGGCCCGCCGCGCCGAAACGTTCCCGTGGCTGGTGCGCTTCGCCGAGCACTTCGGTGACGACGGCAGCGTGCTCATCCCCGCACTGGCCGACACCCTCGACCTGCGCTCGTACGTCCGGGACGGCTACCGCACCGCGGTCAAGGAGATACAGCGCCTGGACGGGGAGAGCGACTTCGAGTTCCGGATGCGCAAGGTCTGCTATCTGCACCTGACCCGGTTCGTCCGCATCCTGCTCGACCGCAAGGACCGCGCGAGCATGGCCGTCGGCCTGGAGGTGCGGGTGCCGTTCTGCGACCACCGGCTGGTCGAGTACGTCTACAACACGCCGTGGGCGCTGAAGTCGTTCGACGGGCGCGAGAAGAGCCTGCTGCGCGAGGCCACCGCCGATGTGCTGCCGAAGTCGGTCTACGACCGGGTCAAGAGCCCGTACCCGTCCACGCAGGACCCCAAGTACGCGGTCGCGCTCCAGCACCACGCCAAGGACCTGCTCGCCAGCTCCTCGCACCCGGTCTTCGACATCGTCGACCGCGCCTGGCTCAAGCGGGCGGTCGAGCACGACGCGCCGCAGATCACCCAGGCCTCCCGCAAGGGCCTCGAAAAGACGCTGGACCTGGCCCTGTGGTTGGACATGTACCGGCCCCGCCTTACGCTTTCCTGAACCCGAACCGGGCGGCGCGATGGGCTGGGCGATGACAATCGGTGACGACGCGGCACTGCAACTGGTGATTTCCCTGCACCGGCTGACCCGGAGCCTGCGCAGAGCGGCGGCGGCCGGCGGCATCCAGCCGACTCAGCTCGCGGTACTGGCCCTGCTGACCCAGCAGGGCCCCTCCCGGATCGGCGAGATCGCGGCCTGGGTCCCCTGCTCCCAGCCGACCGCCACCGCGGCCGTACTGGGCCTGGAGTCGGCCGGGCTGATCCGCCGCGAACCCGACCCCACCGACGGGCGGGCCAGCCGCATCCTGGCCACCGAACGCGGCGCGGCGGCGCTCGCCGACATCGCACGCGGCGAGGCCGAGGTGCTGGCCAAGCGCCTGGCCTCGCTGCGCCCCGACGAGATCCGCCGGCTCGCCGAGGCGGGCCCGCTGCTGCGGCGGCTGGCGGAGGCGGCGGACTGAGGGCCTGTCCGCCCGTCACCAGGGGCTCACCGTGACCTGCGTACGTACCCGGGCATGGACCCCGTCCACCCGGGTACTCAAGCGGCGCACATCCCGACCCAGTTGACGGAACAGCACCTTCCGAAAACGCCGCACCGGAGGTACGCATGTCCAGCACGACGGTACGGGCCGACGAGGCGACCGCCCGGCTGCTGCCCGAAGTGACCGCGTTCATCGAACGGCAGCTGGACGACTACCCCGACGCCTGCGGACCGCTGCGCACCACCGTACGGAAGGTGATCGACCGCGGCCGTTGCGAACGCAACGAGACCGCGCTGCCATTGCTGACCCACGCGGCCATCACCGGCGTCCCCGAGCCGGCCGTGCCGGTCGCCGCCGCCCACCTGCTGTGGTGGCGGGCCGCCAACGCCTTCGACGACATCGCCGACGGGCACGCGGACGCCACCCTGTACGGCCTGGGCACCGGGCCCGCCCTGATGGCCGCGCTCGAATGCGGCCACGGCCTGCCGCTGCGCGCCCTCGCCGCCCTCGACCTCCCGGCCGCCCTGCGGGAGAGCCTGATCAGCGACTACCTCGACGGCTGGACCCTGACCAACGACGGCCGGATCAGGGACCTGGTCAACACCGTGGCGACGGTCGACCCGCAGTCCGTGCTGACGACGTACGAGCACAAGGGCGGCTCCGCGTACGCGATGGCCTGCGGCATGACCGCGCGCGTCGCGGGCTGCGCCGACGCCGTGACCGCGGCGTGGCGCGAGTTCGGGTACACCGTCGGCACTCTGCTGCAGTTCCGTATCGACGACGAGGACCTGCGCGACGAGCGGGCGGCGGAACTGCGGCACGGCACCGCCACCTACCGCCTGGTCTGCGCCGTGCGGCGGCTCACCGGCGCCGAGCGGCGGCGGGCGCTGCGGCTCCTGGCGGAGGCGGCCGACAGCCCCGGCAGCCGAGCGGAGATCAAGGCCATGCTCCTGGACCCCGCCGTCCAGGCCGCGACACTCGCGACGCGCGACAGCCTGCTCCGCCAGGCCCACGACCTGCTCGACCGCCTGGCCGTGCCCTCGGACCACACGACGGCACTGCGCGCCCTGGCCGACGCCGCCGCCAGGCCGGCCACGGTGGGCCCGGCGGCCGACGGGCAGACGGAGGGAGGGGCCTGGGCGAGCCGCCCCTCGGCCGCAGCGGGCCGCCCGACGTCGACCGCCTTCTGACCCCGGCGCCGCCCAGGCGCGCTACCTGGGCCCGGCGCCCACGCCCTGGAACAGGGACTGGCTGACGAGGTCGGCGCCCTGGGCCGGGGTGAGTTCCGGCATGTCGTGGGACGCGACATTGGTCAGGTGGACGAGCATCGAGCGGGCCCACCCGTCCGGCAGTCCCGGGCGGACGAAGCCTTCGCGGGCAGCACGGGCCATGAAGGCATCGAGGCGTTCGAGGAGGCGGCGAAGGCGCGCGGCGGCCGTCTCGTCGGTCGCCCGGCCGAGATCCACGGGCCACCGGCGGCTGACGGCGACGGTGCCTTCGACGTACCGGTGCAGCGCCACCGGCACCGGTGCCTCGGCCAGCCGGGCCTGGGCGAAGACTTCGTCGCAGGCGTCCAGTTTCGCCACGTACACCGCTGCCATCAGCGCCTCGCGGCTGTCGAACCGACGGTAGACGGTGCGCCGGTCGACGCCTGCCGCAGCGGCGATGGCCGCGATGCTCGTGCCCGGGTCCCGCGCCAGCAGACGCGCGCCGGTCTGCAGGACGGCGTCCAGGTTGCGTGCCGCGTCAGCTCTCATCGTGAGCGGAGCATACGCGGAGCCGTGACCGAACGGCCAGTGTTGCGCCCCAAAGCCATTGCGCTTGGCGCAATAACTGCCACATAGTTGTGTCACTTCTTCTCTCGCTGCCTCACTCAGGAGCTGCCGCATGCGCACAGCCGAACTGTCGGAGAAGCTGCGCCACGTCCTCGATTCGCCGGTCTTCGTCACCGTCGCGACCCTCCGGCCCGACGGGAGTCCGCACCAGTCCGTCGTCTGGGTGGGCCGGGACGGCGGGGACCTGTTCTTCGTGACGGGCGTCGACAAGCTCAAGATCCGCAACCTGCGGCGCGATCCGCGGCTGAGCATCGCCGTCAACCCGCGGGACGAGCCGTACGCGTACGCCGTGATCAGCGGCACCGCACGGTTCGAAGGCCCGGGGAGCCGCGACCGGATGGACGAGCTGGCCGTCAAGTACAGCGGCAAGCCGTACGCCGAACACCACCCGGAGTCGGCGGCGACCCTTCCCGAGCTGATTACGGTCCGTGTCACACCCGAGAAGATCGCGGCCCGGTTCCTGTGAGCGCGGAAGACCGGACCACGCCTCCCTCCACGAAGACCCTCGTGATCACCGGCGGCACCGGCGGTCTCGGCAAGGCGTCGGCGAACGCGCCGACCGGGATTTCGGCGCCGTGCACCAGAATGCTGGTGCTATGACGATATGGGAAATGCGGAGTCGGGATAGTCGGGCCATGTGCGGAAAGGCTGAAAGGGCCGGAACATGCCAGGCCGGAAGGAGCACCGATGGCTCAGGCCGACTCCACGCCTCAGGAAGATGTCGACTACCTCCGAGCGTGGGCCGACAGCCGGCCCACCCTGAGCGGCGCTCTGTGGCAGGGCACCGCCGATCTGGAGAAAGCGCAGGAACGCAAACTCGAACGGATCGCTGAACTGGCCGGCGTGCGCCCGGGCATGGACGTCCTGGACGTGGGGTGCGGTTTCGGAGGCATGCTCGATCACCTTGTCCGGCACAGCGGGGCACGTTCCGCCCACGGCATCGATCCCGATGGATATCAGTGCCGTGAGATTCTGCGGCGCGCGACGCCGGGAGTCAGTGTCGACTGTCTGCCCTACGCGGCATTCCGTCCGACTCGTCGGTTCGACGCGGTGGTGAGCATCAGCGCGCTGGAATACGTCACCGGCTCCGGGTCGCCCGGGCAGCAGGAAGAAGTCACCGCACTGAGGGATTTTTTCCTGCGGGCGCACCAGTGGACGAAGCCGGACGCGGGGCTCGCGTTGGAAGTTGTCGTCATCGGCCCGAAAGGACTGGACGCCGCGACACAACAGAAGGGAAGAGACATGCTGGAGGAGGCGACGCAACAGCCCTCCGGCAGGCCTCCCGCTCTGCCGAATATCCTCACTGCCGCGCAGGGGCTTTGGGAATTGCTGTCGGTGCGGACCCACCGGCAGGACTGGGTACGGACGCTGGATGCGTGGCACACGCGGGCGACCAGCGCCCGCGAAGCCATCAGTGCCCGCTGGGGAGCAAAAGCCCACGATGCGACAATTCACTACCTCGCACTGGAACGTGAGACCTTCGGCACAGGCCGACTCTCCGCGGCCCACCTCGCTTTCCGCCGTACCGGGGAGGAGTGATGCGGCACTGACAGTCGCTGATCAGGGGATATGGCATAGCTGCTTACGCGCTGAGCCACACCTTGACCGGCCTGCTCGAAGCCGCCGCCCGCCCCCGCCCTTCCCTATCAATGGAACACGTTCTACTGTGCCCCACGACCCTTGACCCGACGGCCCGTCAGAAGCGCCGCGCGTGCCGACCGCGGGTGCCACCCGGGCCGGTCGGGCGCCGTCGGACCAGGAGGGGCCGTGCACCTCGAATACACCCCGGAACAGCAGCGGCTGCGGGCCGAACTGCGGGAGTACTTCGCCGCGTTGGTCCCCGACGACGCGTACACGCGCTTCCGCGGCCCCGACGGACCGCCGGACGGCGACGGCCCCACCGTCCAGAAGCGCTTCTACCGCGCCACCATCCGCCGGCTCGGCGCGGACGGCTGGCTGGGGGTGGGGTGGCCCGAGGAGTACGGCGGGCGGGGGATGACGCCGATGGAGCAGTTCATCTTCTTCGACGAGGCCGCGCAGGCGGGCGTGCCGCTGCCGCTGATGGCGCTGAACACCGTCGGGCCGACGCTCATGCGGTACGGCAGCGACGAACAGAAGGCGTACTTCCTGCCGCGCATCCTCTCCGGGGAGATCGACTTCGCGATCGGGTACAGCGAACCCGACGCCGGTACGGACCTCGCGTCGCTGCGCACCCGGGCCGTACGCGACGGCGACGCCTACCTGGTCAACGGGCAGAAGATCTGGACCACCAACGGCGACACCGCCGACTGGGTCTGGCTCGCGGTGCGGACCGCGCCCGTCGAGGAGGGCGTGCCGCCCCACAAGGGCATCAGCCTGCTGCTCGTACCGACCTCCGCGCCCGGCTACTCCTGCACCCGTATCAACACCCTCGCCTCGCACGACACCACCGCCAGCTACTACGAGAACATCCGCGTCCCGGTCACCCGCCGGGTCGGCGAGGAGAACCAGGGCTGGCGGATCATCACCAACCAGCTCAACCACGAACGGGTCACCCTCGCCGCCCACGGCACGATGGCGATCCGCGCCCTGCACGACGTCCGGCGCTGGGCCGCGGAAACGAAGCTGGCCGACGGCCGGCGCGTCATCGACCTCGGCTGGGTCCGCGGCCGGCTCGCCCGTACCCACACCCGCCTGGACGCCATGAAGCTGCTGAACTGGCAGATGGTGGACGCCCTCCAGCACGGCACGCTCACCCCGCAGGACGCCTCCGCCGTCAAGGTCTACGGTTCCGAGGCCCGCCGCGACGCCTACGCCTGGCTGATGGAGATCCTGTCCGCCGCCGGCCCCCTGAAGGACGGCTCGGCAGGCGCGGCCCTCCACGGCGACCTCGAACGCGGCTACCGCTCCGCGGTCATCTTCACGTTCGGCGGCGGCAACAACGAGATCCAGCGCGAGATCATCTCGTGGATCGGACTGGGGATGCCGCGGGTGCGGAGGTAGCGTCCGGCGCCGCCTCTCCACCGCCCACCGCCCCCTCCAGCGCCCTACACCCCCCGCCCCCGCCGC
>NZ_LGCW01000260.1:0-64785 GCF_001279365.1 Streptomyces sp. NRRL F-5755
GCGTACGCCCCCGCGCTCACCCCGCCCCGTGCGCCGCCTGCCGCTCCCGTACGTCCTCCTGCGACAGGTACACGTCGGTCCGCTCGAAGTCCCGCAGCGTCGCGGGCTTCTCCGCCTGGAAGCCGGTCCGTACGAAGTCGTCCCCGGCGGTGGCGTTGATCAGCCAGTTCGCGACGGTGCGGAACCTGGCGACGCCGGTGCGCAGTGCCAGCAGGTGGTAGCCGCGCGCCGCCACCTGGGCGGGCAGCCCGGTCAGCTCGTACCCCAGCGGCTTGGACACCGCGTCGATGCCGCCGAGGTCCACGACCAGGCCGAGGTCCTTGTGCCGGTACGGCGTGCGCGGCGCCCCGCGCAGCCCGGCGACGATGTTGCGGGCCGCGTGCTTGCCCTGCCGCGAGGCGTGCTGCGCGGTGGGCGGGCAGACCGCGCCACCGCCCTTCTCCAGGTCCGGTACGGCCGCCGCGTCACCGCAGGCCAGCACGTCCGGCATGCCCGGTACGGTCAGGTCCGCGTCCACGACGAGCCGGCCCCGTACGGTCTCCGCGCCGAGCGTGCCGATGAGCGGGGACGCCGCCACGCCCGCGGTCCAGATCAGCGTCCGGCACGGCAGTACCCGCCCGTCCGTGAACTCCACGGTGTCCTCGGTGACCTCGGCGACCGACACGCCGAGCGACACCTCCGTGCCGCGCCGCCGCATCAGTTCCAGGGCCTTCTGGCCGAGCCGTTCGCCCAGTTCGGGCATCAGCTTCGGCGCGATGTCGATGAGGTGCCACTTGATCTGGGTCGGGTCCAGGCGCGGGTAGCGCTTCGCGGCGGCGCTGGTCAGCCGCTGGAGGTAGGCGACCGTCTCGGTGCCCGCGTACCCGCCGCCCACGACGACGAACTGGAGCCGCGCCGCCCGCTCCTCCGGGTCCGTCGAGGCCGCGGCGATGTCGAGCTGGGCGATGACGTGGTCGCGGATGTACGCGGCCTCGGCCAGCGTCTTCATGCCGCGCGCGTACTCCGTCAGCCCGGGGATGTCGAAGGTGCGGGTGATGCTGCCCGGGGTCAGCACCAGACGGTCGTAGCGGACGTCCGTGATCTCGCCCGTGATCAGCCGGACGACGCAGACCTTCGCCGCGGTGTCGATGCCGATCACCCCGCCGGGCACCAGGCGTGTCCGGCGCAGGATCCGCCGCAGGGAGGGGGCGATCGACTGCGGGGTGACCACGCCGGCGGCGACGTGCGGCAGCAGCGGCAGGTACAGCTCGTAATTGTTGGGCGTGACGAGCACGATCTCGGCCGTCTCCGCGGACAGGCTGTGCTCCAGGCCCCGCGCGCACTCCACTCCGGCGAAGCCGCCGCCCACGATCAGGACTCTGGGTCGTTCCATGACGCGTCCTCGCCTCTGTCGGCAGCTGTGTCGGCTCCCGGCCACGCTCACACGCGGCGGCGGGGCCCGCCACCGCGCCCGCCGGGTGCTTCCTGCGACCGGGTGAGAAACCGGGGTGCCGGAGGGTGCCCTACCGGGTCAGCGGTGGTCCCGGTGGGTGGGCCGGGGGCGCCCGGTGCGGGCGAAGTGCGGCAGGGAGATGCCGCCGCGGTGCGGGGCGGCGCCGGTGCCCGGCCGTACGAACAGGGTGACGGTGACGCCCTCGGTGAAGCCGTTGCGGCGCATCAGCGCGGCCGACGCGGTGTTGTTCACCTCGACGTCGGTGACCACGGACGAGGCGCCCGCCGCGGTCAGCGCCGCGCAGCAGTCCTCGACCAGCCGGCCGGCCACGCCGCGCCCCTGGAACTCCGGGTCCACCGCGATCCACTCCAGGTACCCCCAGTCCTCGCGCTGCTCGAAGGTCATCGAGCCGAGCACGAACCCGGCGAGCCGCTCACCGGCCAGGGCGACCCGGCAGGCGGGCACGGACGCGTCGAGGTGGGTGGCGACGGCGGTCAGCGACCAGCCGGTGTACGGCATGGCGTCGGTGTCGTAGACGCGGGAACCCAGCTCCAGCACGGCCGGAAGGTGTTCGGGCCGCAGCGGGTGCAGAGTGATCCCGGGGCCGTGCGGAGGCGGGGTGGTCATGGCCGGAGCTCCTTCCGGAGGGGGCGCGGGGCGGGTTCCGAGGCGCGCCCCATGGTGGTACGAACCCACCCTAAGTGGGGCGATATCGGGTCGCGGACCGGCCCCTGTAGTTTGCGGGGGTGAGCACCGCCGTCGCCGAGATCCTGTCCCTCCTGCTGCTGGTCTGCGTCCTGGTCTTCGCCGTACGGAGGCCGGGCGGTGCCCCAGAGGCGGTCGTGGCCGTACCGGCGGCGGGCCTGCTCGTAGTGGCCGGTGCGGTGTCACCGTCCGCCGCCTGGCAGCAGGTGCACACGCTGCTGCCGGTCGTCGGCTTCCTGGCCGCCGTACTGGTGCTGGCGCATCTGTGCGCGCGTGAAGGGCTCTTCGAAGCGGCCGGGGCGGCCCTGGCGCGGCGCTGCGCGGGGCGCCCGCGGCTGCTGCTGGCCGGTGTCTTCGTGCTCGCCGCCGCGGTCACCGCGGTGCTCAGCCTGGACGCGACGGTGGTGCTGCTGACGCCGGTGATCGTGGCCACCGCCGCGCACGCCGGCGCACGCGCCCGGCCCCACCTGTACGCCTGCGCCCACCTGGCGAACTCCGCCTCGCTGCTGCTGCCCGTCTCCAACCTCACCAACCTGCTCGCGCTCGGCGCCGCCGGACTGTCCTTCACGCGCTTCGCCGCCCTGATGGCGCTGCCGTGGGTCGTGGCGGTGGTCTTCGAGTACGTGGTGTTCCGGCGGTTCTTCGGGGCTGAGCTGCGGCAGGACGCCGGGGGAGGCGCGCCGCGTACGGGTACGGGCGGCGACGGGGAAGCCCCGGACCCTCCGCCGCTGCCCGTCTTCGCGCTCGTGATCCTCTCGCTCACGCTCGCCGGATTCGTGGTCACCTCGTTCGCCGGGCTGAACCCGGCCTGGGCGGCGCTGGCCGGCGTGCTGGTTCTCGGAGTACGCGCGCTCGCGCGCCGGGAGACCACCGTGACCGGCGTCGTGGGCGCGGCCAAACCGTACTTCTGCCTCTTCGTGCTGGCCCTGGGCATCGTGGTGCAGGCGGTCGTGGACAACGGCCTCGGCGATACCGTCGACCGGCTGCTGCCCGCGGGCGCCTCGCTGCCCGCGCTCCTCGGCGTGGCCGCGTTCGCCGCGCTGCTCGCCAACGTCATCAACAACCTGCCCGCGGTACTGGCCCTGCTGCCGGTCGCGGCGCACGGCGGCGCCGGCCCCGTGCTCGCGGTGCTGATCGGCGTGAACCTCGGCCCGAACCTGACGTACGTCGGCTCCCTGGCCACGCTCCTGTGGCGGCGCACCCTCCATGATCGCGGCAACGCCCCCGACGTGGGCACCTTCACCCGGCTCGGCCTGCTGACCGTACCGGCGGGACTGGTCCTGTCGACAGTGGCGCTGTGGGGGGCTTTGCAGGTCATCGGCACCTAGTACCCGGTGCCGCCGCCCTACAGCGGCCCCTCCCAGCCCACCGCCTCGACACCGTCCTCCGCCACGGTCAGCCGTACCCCCGCCCGCCCGTCACCGAGGACGGCCGTCGCGTCGACCACCACGTCGATACGGCCCGGCGCCGACGTCCTGCTCCGCTCGCTCGCGTCCGTGAGCGCCGCCCGCAACTCCTCGATCAGCGCGTCGCCGCTCGCCTTGCCGACCCGCGCGTCCACCGGGCCCACGAACCGGACCGACGGCCGGACGCCCAGGCGAGGGGCCGCGGCACCGGTTTCCTGGAGGACGCGGGTGCGCAGCCCCGCCGGTGTGTCGGCGGGGCCCTGCTGGAGAGCGATGATCGCGGTGCGTATCTCCTGGATCGTCGCGTCGAGTTCGTCCACGGCCTGGCCCAGGCCCTCCCGCACCTCCGGCACCACCGTCCTGCGCCGGGTGCCCTCCAGGAGCATCCCGGTCGCGAACAGGCGCTGTATGACGAGGTCGTGCAGGTCGCGGGCGATGCGGTCGCGGTCCTCGTAGACGGCCAGCCGTTCGCGGTCGCGCTGCGCGCCCGCCAGGACGAGCGCGAGCGCGGCCTGCCCGGCGAACTGCGCTGCCAGGGTCCGTTCGGACGACGTGAAGCGCCGCTCGCCGGGGGCCCGGCACAGCGCGAGCGCGCCCAGTACCTTCCCCCAGCCTCCGGCCGGGTGGGACCCCGTCTCGCTGCGCAGCGGCAGCAGCATGGCCGGACCGTAGTGGCGGGCGAGCGGGGAGACCGAACGCGGGTCGGCGGCGAAGTCGTCCGAGTGGACGGCCAGTCCGGCGCGTATCTGGTGGACGACCGGGCTCTCCGGCGGGATCACGCCCCGGTACGCCTCGTCGCGGGCCGGGTCCGGCAGGAGCGTGGCGAGCGCCGCGACCTCCATGCCGCCGTCGGAATGCGGCAGCAGCACCGCCCCCGTCACCGCCTCGGCCAGCTCCCGGCCGCGCTCGGCGACGACCGCGAGCGCGCCCTCGGGTGCCGTACGGGGCGTGGGCCCGGCCAGCAGCGCGGTCGTGACGGAGGCGGCGCCGTCGATCCAGCGGCGGCGCTGCCGGGCCGCCGCGTACAACCGGGCGTTGCTCATGGCGATGCCCGCCTCGGTGGCCAGCACCCGCACCAGGTGCAGGTCCTCGGCGTCGAACTCCGCGCCGTCCCGCTTGTCCGCGAGGTGGAGGGTCCCGAACCGTTCGCCGTGTGCCCGGATGGGCACGCCGAGGAAGGAACGTATCGTCGGATGGCCGGGCGGCAGCGCCCCGCAGGCGCGCGGGTCCCGGGTGACATCGGCGATGCGGACCGCCTCGGTGCCGTGCAGCAGCGCGCCGATGATCCGGCTGCGCTCCGGGAGACGGCCGATCCGGCGTTCGTCCTCGGGGGAGACGCCGTGGGCGATCAGGTCGCACAGTGCGACGCCGTCCTCGTCGAGCAGGCCGACGGCGGCGTACCGGGCGGAGGTCAGGGCCGCGGCGGTGTCCGCGACGCGGCGCATCGCGCCCGTCAGGTCGAGGTCGGCGCCGACCGTGACCATGGCTTCGAGGAGTTGCGGGAGCCGGGGCAGGAGGCTGTCGGGAAGGTCGCGCAGGCGCTGCGCGGTCCCCTCGGCGGGGTCCGGGGAGCCGGACGCATCGGGCGTGACGGGGCCATGGCAGTGCGGATGGTGCGGCATCGGTCCGGCTCTCGCCCTGTCTCTCGCGTCTCTGCTCCGCCCGGCACCGCGCGCCGTCCCCGGGCCGTATGCGGCGGGCACCGTACGGGACGGGGAACGGATGTGCGTCCGTAACGCGCCCCTGATGGCTGATCGGCGGAATTGAGTCCAGTTCGTCCAAATGAAGGAACCGGCGACCGATTGGCGGGGTCGGGCACGCAGACGCTACCCAAGGAATGCGTAGGAAAAGGATAAGCGCTGGCCGGAAACTGCTCGGTCTTTCGACCGAGGCGCCGGGCCGGAGCGGGGCCGGGAACGTCTCGTTCCGGCTCAACCTGCCGCCGGGTCCGCCACTGTCCCGCCCGATGACCGCTGCACCGGTCCTATGCCGAGCGCCGTGACCGCCGTCACATGCGCGTGCTCCGGGGGTGACACGTCCACCATCCGCCCCCATGACGTGAGTTTGAGACAACTTCTTTACGTATGTGCCGTCCGGACTGACGCCGGTGCCAGCGGGTAAGCCGTAGACACGTAAGGGCACAGCCGACGACCCGGACCCCGCCGGAGGCTGGCACCGCGCGGGATGCCGAACGCCGACGGTGGTCGTCGCCGCCCGGGCCGCACCGGGTGAGTCCCCCAACTTCCGTACGTCTCCACCGCCAGCGTGCGACGGCACCACGCGCCCGGGCACGGAGGTGGGGACAGGCAATGGTGGACCAGGGATGGAGCTTCACGAGCCGGGAGCGCGTGGTGGGCGCGACCACGGTGGTGGAACTGGGTGGGGAAGTGGACATTCTCGCGGCGACCGCGCTGGGCCTGCGGCTCGACGAGATCACCGGCACCCGCCACCCCGATCTCGTGCTCGACGTACGGGACGTGACGTTCATCGACTGCTGCGGCGTCTCGATGCTGTGCCGCACCCGGCGGCGTACGGAGGCCAGGGCGGGCCGGCTGCGCCTGGCCGGAGTCGCGGAGAGCCCGAGCGTGCTGCGGCTGCTGCGGCTGACGGGCCTGCTGTCGGCCTTCGACCTCTGTTTCGACGCGGGCTCCGACCCGGGCTCCGACCCGGGCTCCGACCCGGTGTTCGGCCTCGCCGGTGAGACCGGCGCCGGCCCCCGGACGGGCGACGCCTGCCCCTGCACCCGCCCGCACACCGAGGGCCCGGGGCGCCCGGCCGCTCCGGACGCCCCCACGGACAGCGCCGTCGCCTGACGCGACGTCAGGGCCGGGCCCTGATCGCTCCCGGCCCGGCACCGCCGCCCCGGTTACGCCCCCTGCTTCGGCAGCGCCGCCTCGATCGCCTCCGTCAGCTCCGCCGCCTCCGGCTCGGTCCGGGGCCGGAACCGCCCCGCCACCGCGCCGTCGGCGCCGATGAGGAACTTCTCGAAGTTCCACTGCACGTCCCCGGCCTCACCCGCGCTGTCGGCGGTGCGGGTGAGTTCCTCGTACAGGGGGTGCCGGTCCGGGCCGTTGACGTCCGTCTTTTCGAACAGCGGGAAGCTGACCCCGTACGTCGTCGAGCAGAACGTGCTGATCTCCTCGGCGCTGCCCGGCTCCTGGCCCGCGAACTGGTTGCTGGGGAAGCCCAGGACGCTGAAGCCGCGGTCGGCGTAGCGCTGCTGGAGCCGCTCCAGGCCCGAATACTGCGGTGTCAGGCCGCACTTGGACGCCACGTTGACCACCAGGAGGGCCTTGCCCCGGTGGTCGGCCAGCGAGGTGGGCTCGCCGTTCAGGGTGCGCAGGGGGATGTCGTACAGGCTCACGTTCGGGCTCCTCGTTACGGGACCGCGGGTGCGGACGTGTGGACGGACTTCACCGGAACAACATCATCCGCGCGCGACTTCTTCCCGGCCCTCCGCACTCGCCGGTCCCTCGGTCCGCAGTGGCGATCCGTCCCGCCCCGGACCTGTCCAACTGGTTATTCCGGAACACGGGGAATATCTCGGCTGTGAAATCTCTGTGCGCGGGCTATTCTCCTGCTGTGAGGGGCCGGTATCGGCCATGCTTTGTACCGCCTTTCGCCGGTGGGGCCGGGGCGCGGTCGCCCGACAGCGGCAGGTGACGTGCGGGCGTGGGGGAGCCGGCCGTACTGGCCGGAAGGTGATGCGCGAACGAAGGCGCAGGTGGCGGCCGGTGGCCCGGAGCGGCAGGGCTTCGGGGGAAGCGTTCCTGCGCGGGGAGAATTCCTGGTCGGGCCGGCTGCCGTATTCCTCCCCGCGGGGTTGACCGGAAAAGCCCTGGACGAAGCAGGATTCGCGATTCCGCTTCCCCACTTCATGTTTCTCTCATCTTCGCGTGACACGGTGGGACGGCGTGCTCGCGACGGCATCGGAACCATGTACGTACGCACCTTTTCCCGGCGGGAAGTCCCGCCGTTCCCTCGCCGTCGCCGCCGGTGAAGCGCCGATCCCCCGAATACCGGCTCCGGCGTGGCCGCCGACCCCGAAGGTGCCGTCCGCGGCGGCACCCGGCCCGGTCGCGCCCGCGCCGGGCACCCACCGTCGCCCTGCGGTGCCCCGACCACCCACCGTTCACGGGAG
This sequence comes from Streptomyces sp. NRRL F-5755, assembly GCF_001279365.1. Classification (NCBI taxonomy): domain Bacteria; kingdom Bacillati; phylum Actinomycetota; class Actinomycetes; order Kitasatosporales; family Streptomycetaceae; genus Streptomyces; species Streptomyces sp. NRRL F-5755. The sequence continues at coordinate 7,685 of NZ_LGCW01000260.1, forward strand.
AGACTCCATGTCCGCCACCACCTTCGTGGACCGGCCCCGCGCGCTCCAACAGGCGCACGCCCGCTGGCAGTTCTGGCACACGCCCGCGGGGCGGCCGCGCTGGAACCGGCCCGCGCTGCTGGGCATCGCCGCCCTCGCGGCCCTGCTGTACGCCTGGAACATCACCGCCAGCGACTACGCCGGCTACTACGCCGCCGCCGTCCGCAGCATGTCGGAGAGCTGGAAGGCGTTCCTGTTCACATCCTTCGACCCCGGTTCCACGGTCACCCTGGACAAGGTCGGCGGATTCCTGTGGCCGCAGGCGCTGTCCGCGCGGATCTTCGGCTACAGCAACTGGGCGCTCACGCTCCCGCAGTGCGTCGAGGGCGTCGTCTCCGTCCTGGTCATCCACCGCACCGTACGCCGCTGGCGCGGCCCGGCGGCCGGGCTGCTCGCGGCCGGCGTGCTGACGCTCACCCCGGTGGCGGCGTCGATGTTCGGGCACGCGCTGCTGGAGGCACCGCTGACCATGTGCCTGGTGCTGGCGGCGGACCAGTGCGCGCGGGCGATGCTCAGCGGCCGGCTGCGGCCGTTGCTGCTGGCGGCGGTCTGGGTGGGGCTGGCCTTCCAGGCGGCGATGATGCAGGCGTGGATCATCGTCCCGGCCCTGGCCGTCGCGTACTTCGTGGTCTCCCCGGCGGCGCTGCGCAAGCGGCTGGGCCACCTGCTGACCGCGGGCGCCGTGCTGTGCGCCGTCTCGCTCTCCTGGGTGCTGCTGATGACCGTCGTGCCGCAGAACTCGCGGCCGTACGTGGACGGCTCACGGAACAACAGCGCCCTGTCGATGGTGTTCGGCTACAACGGCTTCGACCGGCTCAGCGGGGGCTGGAGCATGGACGCCGCCAACAGCGTGCAGACGGGCGCGGCCAAGGGCCAGGGCGGTGCGGCGCGGGGCGGGGGAGCCCAGGGCGGCGTCCAGGCCGGTGCCCAGGGCGGCGCCAAGCCGTCCGGTCAGTCGCCGACCGGCGGCGACGGATCGCAACTGGCGGTGGGCGCCCCCATCAGCGGCTGGCTCAAGCTCTTCCGTGCGCCGCTCGCGCAGCAGATCGGCTGGCTCTTCCCGCTCGCGCTGTGCGCACTCGTCCTCGGCTTCGCCACCCGCCGCAAACAGCGCCGTACGGACCCGGTGCGCGGCGGCTATCTCCTGTGGGGCGGCTGGCTGCTGACGGCGGCCACGGTCATGAGTGCCATCAACGTCCCGCACGCCACCTACATGTCCGCCCTGGCGCCCGGCCTCGCCGCGCTGTCCGCCGCCGGGGTCGTCACGCTGTGGCGCGCCTACCGGAAGGGGACCGTGAGCGGGGCCGGAGGGCTACGGACTTGGGCGCTGCCCGTGACCGTAGCCGTACAGGCAGCCTGGGCGGTCCACCTCGTCTCCGTCCACGCCGGCTGGGTGCCGTGGCTGATTCCCCTGATCGTCGTTGCTGCGCTCGCCGCGCTCGGCCTGCTGGCGTACGGAGCCGTCCGCTCCCGCCGCGAGAAGGACGGACCGAGCCCCGCTGACTCCCCGTCAGCTGCCAGGGGGCGCAACCGCCTCCGCCGTACCGGAACCGCCGGACTGATCGCGGGCTGCCTCACGATGGCGGCCGCCCCCGCCACCTGGTCGCTGTCCGTACTGGACCCCCGGTACACCGGCTCGGCCCACTCGGCCTCCGCGGGCCCGCAGGACGTGACCATCGGCACCCCCGCGCACCTGACGGACGCCCAGCGCAAAATCCTCGACTATGTGGAGCGGCGCAAGGGCACCGCCGAATACACCTTCTCCGCCGCGCTGCTCTCCGCCGAGCCGTACATCCGCCTCGGCGGCGCCGCCGTCCTGCCGCTCGGCGGATTCGCGGCCGGGACCGAGCCGGTCACCCTGGAGGAGTACCAGCGGCTGGTCGCGTCCGGGAAGCTGCGCTTTGCACTCGTCGGCAACCGCAGCACCGCGGGCACCTCGGAGACGGCGCGGATCAGCCGGTGGGTGCGGTCGGCGTGCGAGAAGGTCGATCCGGCGGCGTACGGCGGGCGGACGGGGGCCGGTGCGGGGCAGGCGAACGGGGCCGGAGCACCGGCCGGGACCGGACAGCCGCAGGCCGGAGGGGGACAGCCGCACACCGGAACCCGGCAGCCGCAGGCCGGAGGCGGCGCGGGCCAGAGTCTCCACCGCTGCGCTCCCGAGGACGTGCGGAGCTGACCGGGATTCGCCCCGCTTGCCCCGCCGTGCCCCTCTTGACCCGTGCGCGAGCTGCCAGCACAGTACGGAGGACCGTCCGGCCGGACCGATCCCGCGGTTGCGGACGCGAGGACGTGGGAGGGTGCCGTGCACAGCAGCCCGAGCATCGTGCCGTCGGACCCGGGAGCCGGGGCCGCCCGGACCGACGGCGTACCGGACGTGGACGAACCGGCCGCGGTCGCCTTGGCGCAGGACCTGGTCCGGCTGCGGACGGTCAACGCCACCGGCGCCACCGCCGTCGAACAGCCCGCCGCCGACCTCGTCTCCCGGCTCTTCACCGCGTTCGGCTGGCCGCACGAGGTGACCGAGGTGGCGCCCGGCCGCCCCAACGTCGTCGCGGTCGTCGAGGGCGGCGGCGGGCCGGGCCGCACCCTGATGTTCGAGGGGCACACGGACGTGGTCACCGAGGGCGACCCGGCGGCCTGGTCCGTCGACCCGTACGGCGCGCAGATCCGCGACGGCAGGCTGTGGGGCCGGGGCGCCGCCGACATGAAGTCCGGCGTGGCGGCCATGATCTACGGGGTACGGGCGCTCCAGCAGGCCGGTCCCTTCCCCGGCCGGATCGTCGTCGGCGTGCTGTGCGACGAGGAGGGCCTGATGCTCGGCGCCAAGGCGTTCGCCGCCTCACCGGCGGCCGCCGCGGTGGACGGCGTCATCGTCTGCGAGCCGGAGGGCTACGAGGTGTGCACCTCGGCCCGCGGCGGCATCCGCCTCCGGTTCGCGCTGCACGGGGTGATGGCGCACGGCGCGATGCCCCAGGAGGGCCGCAACCCGCTCGTCGCCGGCGCGCGTGTCGTCGCCGCGCTCGCCGGGGCCGAGGAGTGGGCCGTACGCCGGTACGGCACCCATCCGCACGCCGGGACGGTGACCGTCACCCCGACGGTGCTGCACGGCGGCGACCCCGACCAGCTCAATGTCATCCCCGCCCACGCGGTGGTCGGCGTCGACGTGCGGACGGTACCCGGCACCGACCACGCCGAGATGATCGAGCATCTGCGGCAGGCGGCCGAGGACGCCGCGGCAAGCGTGGGCGTCACCGTCGGACTGACCGTCGTGGACGACCGGCCCGCCATCGAGACCGACGCGGACCACCCGGTCGTCAGGGCGCTGGTGGCCGCTCACCGCCTGGTGCACGGCAGCGACCCGCCCTTCGGCGCGGTCCCCGGCACGACCGACGGCACGATACTGACCCGCGACGCGGGCCTGGCGACCGTCGTCTACGGGCCGGGCGGCAAATGGATCGCCCACCAGAAGGACGAATACGTCGAGGTGCGCGAGATCGGCGAGTACGCCCGGGTGTACGCCGCGGCGGCCCGGCACTTCCTCGCCGGGAGCGGCACCTGCCGCGAGGGCACCGTCACATGACCCTCCCGTCTTCACACGCGGTCCGGACGCCGCGTTCCGGGCGCTCTCGGCGTCGGCGGTGTGGTGATCAACGAGATCCCGGGCTGCCGCGGTGATGTGGCGCGGGAAGCGGACTGCGGGGCACGGAAAGCCGGACGCATCGGGTGAAGGAGCAGGCGATGGAGCACGCGTCGGAGTACGCAGTCGGCCGGGCGGTGGAGTACGCGAAGCTGTTCCGCCTGGACGGGCGGCGCGTCACGGTGGTGGGCGGCGCCGGGGGCATCGGCCGGGAGGTGGTGTGTGCTCTGGCCGCGCATGGTGCCGAGGTGATCGTTGCCGACCTGGATGCGGCAGGGGCCGCGGCGGCTGCGGAGGCCGCTGCCGCGGAGCCGCCCGCCCCCGGCAGCCGCACCGGTACCGCGACCGCCTGTCCCCTCGACGTGCTGGACGAGGACGCGGTACGGGCCGCGGCGGACCGGTGGGGAGCACTGGACGGGCTGGTCGTCACCGCCGGCGTCAATGTGCGCAAGCGGATCACTGATTACACCGCCGCGGAGTTCGACCGGGTCCTGGCCCTCAACCTGCGGGCCGCCTTCACGCTCGTACGGGCCGTCGCCCCGGCCATGGCCGAGCGCGGCCGGGGCAGCGTGGTCGGCCTCGCCTCCATGCGCGCCTTCCAGGTCGAGCCGGGGCAGAGCGCGTACGCCGCCTCGAAGGCCGGGCTGGTGCAGTTCCTGCGGACGGCAGCGGCGGAGTGGGGGCCGCGCGGCGTCCGGTTCAACGCGGTGGCGCCCGGTGTGGTCCGCACCCCGCTCACCGACCAGATCGCCGCCGATCCGCAGTGGTACGACGCGTACGCCCAGGCGTCCGCGCTGCGCCGCTGGGCCCGCGCCGACGAGATCGCGGGCGCCGCGGTCTACCTCGTATCGGACGCGTCGACCTTCGTCACCGGGAGCGTGCTGACGGTCGACGGCGGCTGGACGGCGGTGGACGGCCGGTTCGAGCCGACGCTCTGAGGACGGCCGTACGGTACGAACGCACCCCCACGGAGCCCCATGCCGCCGCACAGCGACCACAGCACCACCCCCGGCCACACCACCTACGACGTCCCCGGCCTGGCCGCCCCCGTCGAGATCCGCGTCGACCGCTGGGGCGTACCGCACCTGTACGCCGCCTCCCAGGACGACCTGTTCCTCGCCCAGGGATTCAACGCCGCCCGGGACCGCCTCTTCCAGATCGACCTGTGGCGGCGCCGCGGCCTCGGCCTGCTCTCCGAGGTATTCGGCGAGAGCTGCCTCGAACACGACCGGGCGGCCCGGCTCTTCCTGTACCGCGGTGACATGGCCGCCGAATGGGCCGCCTACGGGCCGCGTACGGAGCGCATCACCAGCGCTTTCGTGCGTGGCGTCAATGCATACGTAGCGCTCTGCCGCGCCGACCCGGCCCACCTGCCACCCGAGTTCGCGCTGCTCGGCCACCGGCCCGCCTACTGGGAGCCCGCCGACGTGGCCCGTATCCGCAGCCACGGCCTCTACTACAACCTGGAGCAGGAGGTCGCCCGCGCGCTGACGCTGCGCGACCACGGCCCCGCGGTCGAGGAGCTGCGCCGGGCGCGGGAACCTGCGCACACCCTGCGCGTACCGGAGGGTCTGGACCTGTCCGTCATCCCCGACGACGTGCTGCGGGTCTACCGGCTGGCCACCACTCCGCCGTGGGAGGACGGCGGCCCGCGCCAGGGCCCGGACGGCAGCAACAACTGGGTGATCGCCCCGTCCCGTACCGCCACCGGCCGGCCCCTGCTGGCCAACGATCCGCACCGCGCCGTCACCCTGCCCGCGCTGCGCTACCTCGCCCACCTGTCGGCCCCCGGCATCGACGCCATCGGCGCGGGGGAGCCCGCGCTGCCCGGCATCTCCATCGGCCACAACGGCCGTATCGCGTTCGGGCTGACCATCTTCCCCATCGACCAGGAGGACCTGTACGTCTACCGCATCAACCCGGACGCGCCCCGCGAGTACCGCTACGACGGCCGCTGGGAGCCCATGACCCGGGTCACCGAGACGGTGCCGGTGCGCGACGGGCGGCCGGTCACCGTCGAGCTGTGGTTCACCCGGCACGGGCCGGTGATCCACGAGGACCCGGAGCGCGGCACGGCGTTCGCCGTACGGGCGGCCTGGCTCGGCCCGGGTATGGCCCCGTACCTGGGCAGTACGGAGTACATGACGGCGGAAGGCCCCGACGCCTTCGTGGCCGCGCTGCGCCGCTGGGGCGCGCCCGGCGAGAACCAGGTCTACGCCGCCCCCGACGGCACCACCGGCTGGCAGCCCGCCGGCCGCGTCCCCGCCCGGCCGAACTGGGACGGCACCCTGCCCGTGCCCGGCGACGGCCGCTACGAGTGGGCCGGATTCCACCCCGCGGACACGCTGCCCTCCGTACGCGACCCCGGCCGGGGCTGGTTCGCCACGGCCAACGAGATGAACCTCCCGCCCGGCTACCCGAACGCCCGCCGGACGATCACGTACGACTGGTACGCGCCTGCCCGCCACGACCGCATCGCCGAGGAACTGGACGCCCGCACCGGCTGGACCGTCGCGGACTGCGTCCGCCTCCAGACCGACTGCACCAGCCCGGCCGCCCGCCGCATCCTGCCGCTGCTGACCGGTCTGACCAGCGACGACCCGGCCGTGGCGTGGGCGCTGGACCGGCTGCGCGCCTGGGACGCGCGGCTGGCGCCCGACTCCGTACCCGCCGCGCTCTTCGAGGTCTGGTACCGGCGGTACCTGCGCCCGGCCGTACTGGAACGGGCCCTGGCCCGCCTGCTGCCCCCGGACCGGCGCGCCGCGGCCCTGGCACGCGTCCTGCCCGCCGGCGAAGCCGCCACCACCGACCCGCGGATCGATCTCGGCCTGCTGCTCGCGCCCGGCGACCGGCTCGGCCCCGACCCGGACCGCGCCCTGCGTACGGCCGTCCTCGCCACCCTCCCCGGCGCGCTCGCCGAACTCGGGCGGCTGCTGGGACCGGACCGCGCCCGCTGGACCTGGGGAGCGCTGCACCAGGCGGAACCACGGCACCCGCTCGCCGGGTGGCTGGGCGAGCGGGCCCCGGACTGGACCCGGGCCGGGCCCGCGCCGCGCGGCGGCAGCGGCGACACGGTCAACGCGACCTCGTACGGCACGGACTTCCGGCAGGCCGGCGGGGCGACCTTCCGGCTGGTGATCGACGTCGGCGACTGGGACGCCTCGGTGGCCATGAACGCGCCCGGCCAGTCCGGTGTGCCGGACAGCCCGCACTACCGCGACCTGTTCGCGGACTGGGCGGCGGACCGCGCCTTTCCGCTGCTGTACGGCCGCGCGGCGGTCGACCGCCACACCACCCGCGTGATCACCCTGCGGCCCGCCGGGGGACCGCCGCCCGGAAAAGCGTGATTCAGATCACGGGAATTACCGTGTAACAAACCACGGGTAAGTGCGCGATGAATAAAGAGGTGCCCGCCGTGCACCTTGCCTATGTGTATCGAGAGGTTCCTCGTGTCACTCACCTCGGCCATCACGCGACCGCAGGAAATAACCGGATCCCCGGCCCCGGAAGACGTACCCGCCGACGGTACGGCGATCGAGGCGGCCGGCGGATTCACCCTGTCCCACGGTGACGAGGGGGACGCGCCGGCGCAGCAGGTCGCCGGCGCCGGGGCCTCCGCCGACCCGGTCAAGGACTACCTCAAACTGATCGGCAAGGTCCCGCTGCTCAACGCCGAGCAGGAGGTGGAGCTGGCCAAGCGCGTCGAGGCCGGTCTGTTCGCCCAGGAGAAACTGGACACCGGCGAGCCCGCCGGCCGGCTCCGCCGCGAGCTGGAGATCCTGGTCGCGGACGGCGCCCGCGCCAAGGAACACCTCGTCGAGGCCAACCTGCGGCTCGTCGTCTCGCTCGCCAAGCGCTACACGGGACGCGGCATGCTCTTCCTGGACCTCATCCAGGAGGGCAATCTCGGGCTCATCCGCGCCGTCGAGAAGTTCGACTACGTGAAGGGCTTCAAATTCTCCACGTACGCCACCTGGTGGATTCGCCAGGCCATCACCCGCGCGATGGCCGACCAGGCCCGTACGATCCGCATTCCGGTCCACATGGTGGAGATCATCAACAAGGTGGCCCGGATTCAGCGCCAGCTGCTCCAGGACACCGGCCGCGAACCCACCCCGGAAGAACTGGCCAAGGAACTCGACATGACCCCGGAAAAGGTCATGGAGGTCCAGAAATACGGCCGTGAGCCGATATCCCTGCACACCCCGCTGGGCGACGAGGGCGACAGCGAGTTCGGCGACCTCATCGAGGACACCGAAGCGGTCGTGCCCGCCGAGGCCGTCGGCTTCTCGTTCCTCCAGCAGCAGCTGCGCGCCATCCTGGACACCCTGGCCGACCGCGAGGCCGGCGTCGTCTCCATGCGCTACGGCCTCAAGGACGGCCAGCCCAAGACGCTCGACGAGATCGGCAAGGTCTACGGCGTCACCCGGGAGCGCATCCGCCAGATCGAGAACAAGACGATGTCGAAGCTGCGGCATCCGTCGCGGTCGCAGTTGCTGCGGGATTACCTGGACTAGGCGAAGGCTCTCCCGGCCCGGCGACGGGGGCGTGCGCCCCCGGAGCGTCGGCGCACGGGCGGACGGGCGGTTGCCGTTCCGGCCTCCCCGCGTCGCGTGGTCCCTAGACTCGATGCGTACGCCCGGCCCGTCAGCGCTGACGGGGCGTCCACCCGGCCGGGTGCCCGGCGGGCGTGAGGGCGGGAATCGGGGGATGCGGCCATGCCCGGTGCCGAACGGTTCGTCCAGTCCGCGTTGCGGTTCTGGGAGCAGGGGCGGCGTTACGAGGACGAGGGCCGGCCGCTCCTGGCCGCCCGGAGCTACACACGCGGCCTGGGCGGCTTCCTGTCGTACGTGAAACTGTCCCGGACCGGCCAACTGGCGCCCGCCTACTACGCGTTCGGGGCGCTCGGCAGAGAGACGGCCCGGCTGTGCGCCCCACGGAACCGGCACAGCGCCCTGCAGAACGCCCGCATGGCCCTGGCCGCCTCCCACCTCGCCGACCCGACGTGCGGCCAGGTCGCCTCGGTCGAGCGGGAGGTGCGCGACGGCCGTGACCGGACGCTGTACGCGCTGACCCTGGGCCACCACGACCAGGTGCTCACCGCCGAGATGCGCATCGCCGGCGCCGCGGACGCACGCGATCTGCTGGCCTCCCTGCTCGGCGACGAGGCCGCCACCCGCCCCAGCGCCATGGGCGTCTGGCCCATCGGCAGCGGTGACGGGACGGGCCGGGGCCGCGTCGGCTACTGGCAGGACAAGAAGCGCTACATGCAGGCCGTGCTGCCCAGCTGCGCCGGCCTGGGGGAACTCCGCGAACGCCGCCGCCTGCGGGAGGAGGCCGACGCCTTCTTCGCCGAGCTGCGCCGGGTCGCCCCGCACTACGATCCGGGGCCGCGTCCCGAACGGGGCATCGGCTGACAGGGGGCCGGGTGCGCGAGCGAAGCGCGGGACCGGGCCGGCGGAAGCGGAGGCCGGAGTGAGCAAACACCATATGCGCGGGCCCTTGCAGACGGCGCTCGCCACCTGGCGGCAGGCGCGGACCACGGCGAGCAGCGGCGCCCCGCCCCGGCGCACCGGCGTCGCCTATCACCGGGCCGTCAACCACCTGCAGATGTACGCCTGCATGCTCCGGGCCGGTCCCCGGCCCCGCGAGGAGGTACGGGACGAGCTGAGCGCCACCTGCCACGCCCTGTCCGTCCTGTGCCGCGAGTCGGTACCGAAGGTCTCCGCCTCGGGCGCCACCCACTACGTGGCGGTGCACGCCCGGACCGCCCTGGCCGCCGCCCACCTCGCCGACCCCGTACGGGGCGAGCCCGGCCGGGTTGGCGCGGCCCTGGACAGCCCGGCCCTGGAGCGCTTCGACCCCGACGGCACCGGGGACGTGCCGCCCGCCGAACGGATCGCGGCCGCGGCCGACGTCCGCCTGCTGCTCGCCTCGGTGATCGCCGAGCGGCCACCCGCCCGCGGCGCCACCGGCGCACCGTGGTGCATCACCGAGGACGCGGACGGCGGTTTCCGGGCCGGGTATCGGGACCGGCGGCGCTTTCGCCGTGCCGTGCTGCCCGGCTGCGCGGGTCTGGGGCCGCAGGCTGAGGCGCTGCGACTCGGCGAGGAAGGGGTGCGTCTGCACGTCGCCTTGGCGGCCGGGCTGCCTGGGCACCGTGCGGAACTCGCGCGCGCTCAGCGGGAGTTGGCGGATCTGGCTCGGCTGTTCGGAGTGGCCGCGCCGGTGGTGGGGTGAGGTGGCGGTGTCTCAGTGGGGGCAGGCCCTCGGCGCCCTCGGTGCGCTGCTCATGGGGGTGTTCGGCGGTGCCAACTGGCGCTTCCCCTTTCTGGAGCGCTACCGCATCCTCGGGCTCGGCTGCGGCTTGCTGACCTGGGTGGCCGCCGAGTTCGGCGTGCCGGAGGGCGACCTGCCGCCCTGGTACGAGCCGCTGGGGGCCGCGGCGATGCTCCTGGCCGGCGCGGCGGGCCTGTACCGGGGCCACCAGTGGAGCCGCCGCGGCCGGGAGGGCGGTGACGATGGACCGCAGCACGCCGCCGAAGGCGCCGCGAACCTGCGCCTGTACTTCAAACGGGACAGCACCGCAACCCTGGACGCCGCCGTCGATGCCTTTCGCCTGGCCGTCCGCGACACCGTGGGCAGCGGGCCCCACCTGCGCCACCACGCCGACCTGGTGAAGGCACTGCGTATCCGCTACGAACGTCTCCGCAACCGCACCGACCTCGACGACGCCGTCCGGGTGGCCCGCGGCGGGCGCTCGCTGCGCGGCCCGAAGGCGCACCGCGCGCTGCTGCTGACCGAGCTCAGCACGGCACTGCGCCTGCGCCACGAGCACACCGGCGCCTCCACGGACCTCGTACAGGCCCGTGCCTGCGGAAGGTCCGCGCTGGCCCTCCTCCACGACCGGCACCTGTACTTTCCGCTGTGCAGTTCCCGCCTCAGCGTGGTCCTGCTCAGCTCGTACGAACACAGCGGCGACGCACGCGACCTCGACGCCGCCCTGGCCCGGATGCGGCGCGGTATCGGCTCGGCGGCCGAGCGCGGCTACACCCGTACGGCCGACGAGATCCGCCTCTGCTACCTGCTCACCGTGCGCGGCCGCACCGCCGGAAACGCGTACGACCTCGCCGAGGCCGTGGCCCAGGGGCGCCGCACCCTGGAGCACCTGGCCCCGGCCGACCCCCTGTACCCCTCGTGCCTCCACCACTTGTCCGTCGCGCTCCGCGCCACCCACGACCTGCCCACGGCCGGTACGGACGAGCCCGGCGCCCGGCCGGAAGGCGCGCACCGCACGTACCGCATCAGGAGGGCCGACCCGCCCTTGGAGGAGGCGGAGACCTTCGCACGGCAGGCCCTGCTGCGGGTCGCCGACGACGCGCCCGAGGGCGCCCGCTACCACCTCAACCACGCCCTCGTCCTCCACGGCCTGCACCGCGCCGAGCCCTCCGCCGACCGGCTGGAGCGGGCGCTGCGGGCCGCGCGTGCGGCGGCCCGGCACCCCACGGCCGAGGTGCCGACGCGGGTACGGGCCGGGCTCGTGCTCAGCGACATCGCCGCCGGGCAGGGGCTGCACGCCGAAGCGGTCGAGGCGTTCGAGGACGTGATCGGACTGCTGCCGCGCCTGGCCTCGCACGAGCTGGAGCGCGCCGACCAGGAACAGCAGATCGTGCGGTGGCCGGGCATCGCACGGGCGGCCGCCACCAGCGCCCTGGCGGCCGGCGAGCCCGACCGCGCCGCCGTCCTGCTCGAACACGGCCGCGGCGTGCTCCTCGCCCGGACTCTCGCGCAGCGCACCGACCTCGGCGCGCTGCGCGCCGTGCACCCCCGGCTCGCCGACGAACTGGAGGACGTACGCAGGCAGCTCACGGCGCCGCCCCCGGCCCCGGGCACGGACGGCGACCATCCCACGAGCTGCGTCCAGGAAAGCACCGTCCGCGCCCCTGAACTGCTCCGGCAGGCCCGCCGCGAACAGGAGGAGCGCTGGGAGCAGTTGCTGGAGCGCATCCACGAGCAGCCCGGTTTCGAGGACTTCGCGCGCCCGCCCACCGCCGCCCGGCTGCGCGCCCAGAGCGCGCGGGGCCCGCTGATCTACCTCAACGTCACCGACCGGCGCTCCGACGCGATCGCCGTCACCTCCGACGGCATCCGCTCGGTGCCGCTCCACACCACCCCCGAGGAGGTCGAGGAACAGGCCCGGGTGCTGCACGGCTGCTTCGCCCCCGGGGTCGTCGCCGATGTCGGGGCGCAGGACCCGGCCTACCGCGTACTGGGCTGGATGTGGGACACACTGGTCGGCCCCGCGCTCGACGCGGCCCTGCCGCGACAGGCGGCGGAGGGACCGCTCCCGCATGTGTGGTGGGTGCCGACCGGGCCGCTGGCCGCGCTCCCGCTGCACGCCGCCGGGCACCACCGCGAGGGCGGTCCCGCCCTGGTCGACCGGGCCGTCTCGTCGTACACACCCACGGCACACGCCCTGATGGCCGCCCGTGCCCGCCCCGGCCCCCGTACCGACCAGGACAGTCGGCTCGTGGTCGCCGTGCCCGCACCGCCGGGCGCGCGCCCCCTGTCCAGCGCCGCGCGCGAGGCGGAGTTCGTCCGCGCCCGCGCGCCCGGCGCCACCACCCTGCTGGCGGATAAGGCAGCGGTCCGGGAACGCGTGCTGGAAGAACTGCCGCGGCACGCCTGGGCGCATTTCGCCTGCCACGCCGTCCCCGACCCGAAAACGCCCTCACGCAGCCGGCTGCTGCTGCACGACCACGCCAGTACACCGCTGACCGTGGCCGACATCTCCGCCCTCGACCTGCGCGGCTCCCGGCTGGCGTACCTGTCGGCCTGCGAGACCGCGGTGGCCGGGCCCCGCTACCGGGACGAGGCGATCCACCTGGCCTCCGCCTTCCAGCTCGCCGGATTCCCGCACGTGATCTCCACGCTGTGGCAGCTGCCCGACCGCGCGGCGTACGTACTCGCCCAGGAGATGTACCAGGCCCTCGAAGAGCACCTGACGGCGGGCGAGGGCGTGGCCGCCGCCGTCCACGCGGTCACCCGCCGGGCCCGCCACGAGATGTTCCCGAGCCTGCCCGGCGTGTGGGCGGCGCTGGTGCACGTCGGCCCCTGACCGCCTGCCCCCGCGTCACTCCTCGTCCGGCGTCTCCTGGGCTTCCGCCGATACGGGCAGCGGCTCGCGCGCGGGGCGGGACGAGGCGCTCGCGGGGTCGGCGGGTGCGACGGAGGGCTCCGCCACCCCGTCGTCCGGCGTGTGCCCGCGCCCCTGGGAGGCGTCCTCCTGCTGCAACTCCCGCTCCCACGGGGTCAGTTCCCTGTCATCGGTCTCCATCGGCGCTCCTTCCGGTCCGGGACTCATGGCGGTCGTCATGGTGCGGTCGCCTCACCCCTGTGGCTCCTGCCGGGGCGGCAGCAGGATCTCCAGTACGTCGGTGTCCTCGGCCCGTACGAACAGGCCGCCGCTGTTCTCGACCCGGCGGTGGAAGCTGCCGTCCGGGCGCATCAGCCAGGCCGACTCCAGGTACAGCTCCGGCGGGTGCGGATAGGAGGTGGCGTACGAGCGGGTGCCGTACCAGCCGCCGATCCACACCCCGTCGCGCAGCCGGAGCCGGACGAAGCACGAGCCGCGCTGCCGGAACATCTGGTCCCACGCCGTGGGCGTGCCCCGATAGCGCACGGTGCTCAACCGCCGCCGCTGCCAGTAGGTCACGGCCGCGGCGGCCGCCGCCGGAATCACCACGAACAGCGCCAGCCCGGCCAGCCCGGCGGCCCTGGGCCCGGCGGCCAGACGGGACCAGCCGTCCTGCCCGACGCCCCGCGCCAGGGCGACCAGGTGGGGGCCGAGGACGATCAGGTACAGGGCGTCGAGTACCACGGAGGCGGCGACCGCCCGCAGGACGCGCTCGCCGAGCTTCCGCTCGCCCGGGACCGGGCCGCGCCAGTACTCGCGCAGGAACTGGTAGGTGACCCCGGGCAGCACGAAGAGCACCAGCAGCGCCACCTGGAGCACCGTCGAGGGCGCGGTGGACATCACACACCCCCGGGCCCGACATCGGGGTCCCGTGCCAGCCGGGCGGTGGCGACCGCCGCGGCGGCGAGCCCTCCCAGGACCGCGAGCGCGGAGACCGTCACCCATGGCTTGCGCTCCGCCACCCACGAACCGCTCTGCTCCTGCCCGAGGTTCAGGGCCGTCAGCGCCCCGGCGGCGACGGACCAGGCGACGGCCAGGACCGATCGGCGCACCGTCGTCATGTCCGCGAGCAGCACGGCCGCCGCGCCCAGCGCCGACACCGCGCACACCATCACGGCCGGGTCCCGCCCCGCGCCCAGCAGCACGCCGCCGAAGGCGACCAGAGCGGCAGTCCGCACGCCGCGACGGCGCCCCGCGAGCGGCCGGCCGCGCCGCGCCGTACCGAACAGGGCGGCGCCCATCAGCAGATCCCCCGTCACGAGATACCCGTTCACGCTGCCCCGTCCCTTCCACGGCAAGCGGCCCCGCCGGTGCTCAGGTTAGGTCAACCGGCCCTTGGCGAGCCGCTGTTCGGGCCGGTGTGCCGGTGGTGGTCCCGGCCCGGTGACCGGCCGCCGGGCCGCTGCTAGCCTCACAGCAGCGGCTCGCGGGGGACGGGGGTCCGACATGAGGTCCGCAGCAGCGAAAGCCGGTCGTTTCACCGCGGCGATGGCCCTGGCGGTGCTCGCCGGTGTCACGGCGTGCGGGCAGCCCGGTGGTGGTATTACGGGGCCCGGTGGCGCGCCGACCGGCACGGCGTCGCCCGCCGGGTCACAAGGGGGCGGGGCTCCCGCGTCGGACGGGTCGGGCGGCGGCGATCACGGCGACGGGAACGGCGGTGGAGGTAGCGGCAACCCGGCCTCGTACAGCCAGGGTGGAGATCCGGTGAAGCCGGTGTCGCAGCCTCCTTCGGATACCGGGGAACCTGAGAAGACTGGCCCCGGGATCACACCAACCGCGCCAGGGAATACGCCCTCGTCCTACTGTACGTGGCCTTCAGGCGAGGCGGCCGAGTGCCCGACGCGGACTTCGCCGTCGCCCGACAACTCACCCAGCCCGTCGTCCGACGAGCGTGACAGTTCCCGGGACTCCGGGCGGCCCGAGCGCACTCAGCAGCAGCCCGGGCAGCACGAACGGTCCCCGCAGCCGGACACCACCCGTCCCGGCCCCACCCCAGCCGCCTCCGGCACCCCCTGACCGGCGATGGGCGCCCCGCCGGCCGTACCGGGCGATCCGGCCGTCGCCCGCGCCCGGCGCCGTCGGCGGATGCGCCGGGCCGCCCCGCCGCCGGGCGCCTCCGGCCCCGGCCCCGGTTCCGGCACGCCACCGCAGCCCGACCAGCGGTTCGAGTTCGTCAACACCGTCCTCGGCGCCGGGTCGCTGGTCGGGGGCCTGATGTTCTACGCGGGCGTCATGCACAGCAGCGCCTACTTCGGGTACTTCCACGTCCGTGCGTCCGTCCTCGGCTTCGGCTTCCCGCAGATGATCATCTGGAGTCTGCGGCTGGTGACCCTGCCCGTCCTCGTCTGCCTGGCCCTCCTGGCCCTGGGACCGCGCCTGCCGGAACTCCTCGTGGCGCTTCGCATCCCCAGCCGTGTCACGCTCCGGGTACGCCGCGCCGGGCGGGCCGTCGCCCGGCAGTACGCGCTGTTCGTGGTGGCCGGCGTCGGCCTCATGCTGCTGTGGCAGCACATTCAGCCGTACGGCTGGGCAGCGCCCCTGCTCGTGGCCGCCGGCCTCGTCCTGAGCCAGAGCGGCGCGGCGAACCCGGCCCGCCCCGCACGCGGGCTGTGGCGCAGGGGCCTCCCGGCCGCCGCGGCCGGGCTGTTCCTGGTGTGGGCCATCGCCCTCGTCGCGGGCCAGCTCGGCAGGCAGGACGCCCGCGCGGCCGCCGCCCACCTGGTGCGCCGCCCCGCCGTCGTGGTCCTGAGCACCGAACGCCTCAGCCTCACCGGTCCCGGGCTGACGGCCGAGACGCTGCCGGGCATGCACTACCGGTACCGCTACACCGGACTGCGCCTGATCCTGGAGCGCGACCGCCGCTATTACGTCCTGCCCGTCGGCTGGCGGCACCGTACCGACCCCACCTTCGTCATCGAGGACGACGACTCGATCCTGATCCAGATCATGCCGGGCACCCAGCCCCGGGAGGGGGACGACGAGCCCTGAGGCTGAGGGGGCGGCACGCTCCCGGCGCACCGGCCCGGCCGCGCCGAATATTCGTTTTGCGTGCAACCATCGGGTGCCTGTACTGGTCTGGCCTCGTATGAACGGATCGACAACGGGGACACGGTCGCAGCGCGTGGTGGGCGCCACGGCGGCCGTGGTGCTGGTGACGCTGGCCGTGGCGGTGACGGTCGCCGGCAAGGCGCCGGTGGTCGCCGTCGCCGGCGGAGCACCCGCCACGGGGCCGGCGCTGACGCTCAGCGGCATGCGGAACACGTACTACATCCCCCGGGCCGACTCACCGGTCCGGGACGACACGCCGGGGAAGTACGAGATCACCTTGAAGGCCCGGGAGCCGCACCCGGTCGTCAAGAACGTCAAGGTCCGAATCGACCTGTCCGTCCTCCAGGGCAAGGCGCGCCCCATCTGGGTGGACAAGGGCAACAAGTGCGGCATGACGGGCCAGGTCATGACCTGCACGGTGGACGTCGAACCGGGCGCGGTCTTCACCCCGTTCACCCTGGTGCCGCAGCCGGGGGCCGCCCCGGGGCCGGCCGGAGCCGTCACGGTGACCGTGACCAGCCCCACCACGCCCACCGTCCGGCACGCCACCCAGGTCGTCATCGGCGCGCCCGTCATCACGGCCCGTCAGGTCCCCAAGAGGACCGGCGTCCGGCCGGGCTCCGGGATGGAGCTGACACCCGCCTTCGGGAACAGGGGGGACACCGGCATCGACGACGGGGTGACCGTGCTCGTCGAGGCTTCCGAGGCGACGCTGCGGCGCGTCCACAGCAACTGCCGGTACGACAAGGCCGTGGCGCCCACCAGGGCGCAGTGCGACTTCCCCGGACCGCTTCCGCCCGGTGCGGCGTACGAGACGGACGCCCCGTTCACGGCACTGGCCGACGCGACGGCGATGCACGGCCGTGTCTCCTACACCGTGCTCCGCGCCCACGAGACGTCCGGCGGGCACCGGCTGCTGCCCGCCTCGGCCCCGCGCGGCACCGGAGCGCCGATCGGCCTGCGCCCCGTCGACGGCGGCGGCAGCGACTTCGCCCCGTCGATGTACTCGCACGCCGACGCGGCCACGAGTGTCCTGGACTTCGACACGACGGGAATCAACGACCTCCAGGCGGTCGGCTTCACCATCAAGGGCAAGGTGGGCGAAACCGTCGACGCCCAGGTGCCGTATCCGAGGAACTTCGCCGATCCCGAGATGACGGTGACCCTGCCCGAAGGCGTCAGCCTCGTCACCGTGCCGCGCGGCGAGCACACGAGCGACATGGTCTACTGCGAGCCGGGCGCGTCCGGGAGCGGCCCGGCCGAGTGCCACGGGTACGAGGTCGGCGGCACCTGGGTGCGCGTCCGCATCGACAGGCGGGTCGAGGGTGCCAGGGGATCGGTGCACGCCCTCTCCGGGCCGAAGACCGACCCGAACCAGGACAACAACACGGCACCGGTCACGCTCGAATACACCGGCTGAGCCGGGAGGGGCCGGCGGCTCGCCGGGCAAGGGCGTTTCCCCCCGGGGCCGTTGGCCGTACCGTTCGGTGCGGGACGCACAGTGCCCGCACCGTCCGGTGCACCCGCGAGCGACCGCAGGAGGACATGTGACCAGCGAAGTCGAGCACAGCTCCGTCGAGGTGAACGGCGTCCGGCTGCACATCGCCGAACAGGGGGAAGGGCCCCTGGTGGTACTGCTGCACGGTTTCCCGGAGTGCTGGTACTCCTGGCGGCACCAGTTCGCGCCGCTGGCCGCGGCCGGCTACCGCGTGGTGGCCCCCGACCAGCGCGGCTACGCGCGCAGCGAGCAACCGGCCGACATCGCCGCGTACACGATGCTGCACCTGACCGGCGATGTGATCGGCCTGATCCACGCGCTGGGGGAGGAGCGGGCGGTCGTCGTCGGCCACGACTGGGGAGCGCCGGTGGCCTGGACGACGGCCCAGCTGCGCCCGGACGTCGTACGCGGCGTCGTCGGGCTGAGCGTGCCACCGGCCCCGCGCTCGCCCGCGGCGCCGCTGCCCCGCCTGCGCGAGGCGCTGGGGGACGGCTTCTACCAGATCTACTTCCAGGAACCGGGCGTCGCCGACGCCGAGCTGGCCCAGGACCTGCCCGCCACCTTCCGCGCCATGCTGGTCAACGGCTCCGGCGACAGCCCGTTCACCGACCCGCCCCAGCCGTGGGTGATCCCGGAGGGCGGCAAGCTGCTGGACACCATGCCGCAGCCGGAGGAGCTGCCCGCCTGGCTGACCCAGGAGGACATCGACACCTTCGTGGGCGAGTACGCCCGGCACGGCGACCGCGCCTTCACCGGCGGCCTGAACTGGTACCGCAACCTCGACCGCAACTGGGAGCTGACGGCGCCGTTCCAGGGCCGCGGCATCGAGGTACCCGGGCTGTACCTGACGGGCGACCGCGACCTGGTCCGGGCCTTCCCCGCCATGACCGAGCTGCTGTCCGCCCTGGAGCGGATGATGCCGAACGTGCGCCAGGCCCCGGCCCTGCCCGGCTGCGGCCACTGGACGCAGCAGGAGCGGCCGGACGAGGTCAACGCCGCGCTGCTGGAGTTCCTGGCGGAGCTGCCCGCGGCCAAGTGAGGACGCGGAAGGGCCCGCCACGGGCCGGTGCGGAACCGGCCCGTGGCGGGCCCTCGGCGTCGATGACGAGCGGCTACGAGACCGTGGCGTCGGCCTGCTCGGCCACTTCCGGCGCCCCTTCGGCGAGCCTGCTGTGGCGTCGCCCGTACCCGAAGTACAGCGCGAGACCCACCGCGAGCCAGACCAGGAAGCCGACCCAGGTGATCAGCTGGAGGTTGAGCATCAGGTAGAGGCAGCACAGCAGCGAGACCAGCGGGATGAACGGCACCCACGGCGTGCGGAAGGCGCGGGGCAGGTCGGGGGCGGTGCGCCGGAGGATCAGCACGCTGGCCGAGACGGCGGCGAAGGCGAACAGGGTGCCGATGTTGACCATCTCGGCGAGCACGTCGAACTTCATGAACGCCGCCAGCGCCGCCATGATCACCGAGAGCACCACCAGGTTGATCTTCGGGGTGCCGTGCTTCGGATCGACCTTGTACAGCGCCTTCGGCAGCAGCCCGTCCCGGGCCATCGCGAAGATCACCCGGCTCTGCGAACGGAAGCAGATCAGGCTCACCGCGGCCAGGCCGACCACCGCGCCCAGACTGATGACCGTGGCGAAGAACGGATGGCCCTTCGCCGTGAAGGCATCGGCCAGCGGCGCCTTCACCGACAGCTGCGAATAGTGCTGCATTCCGGTGACCACCAGGCACACCGCGACATAGAGCACGGTGACGACGACCAGCGAGGCGATGATGCCGATGGGCAGATCGCGCTGCGGGCGGCGGGTCTCCTCCGCCGAGGTCGCCACCATGTCGAAACCGATGTAGGCGAAGAACACCATCGCGGCGGCGCTGAGAATTCCCGCGACACCGAATGCCGTCGGCGTGATACCGGTCAGCAGCTGCAATACCGGGGCCTGCAACCCGGAGACCTTCGCGGTGTGCTGCGCCTCCGGCACGAACGGGTGGTAATTGTCGGTGTCGATGAAGAACAGCCCGGCGACGATGACCAGCAGCACAATCGCGAACTTGATGCCGACCAGCACATTGGTGACGCCCTTCGACAGCTTTCCGCCGACGACGAGCACCGCGCCCAGGACGAGCACGAGAAGCGCCGCGGGCAGATTCAGCACGGCGTCGTCGCCGCCGCTCAGCGCGGCGGGCAGGTGCAGTCCGACGCTGTTGAGCATCGACTGCAGATAGCCGGACCAGCCGACCGCCACCACCGCCGTCGCCAGGGTCAGTTCCAGGCTCAGCGCCCAGCCGATGATCCAGGCGGGCAGTTCGCCGAGCGCCGTGTACGAGTAGGAGTACGCGGAGCCCGCGACCGGTACCGAGGAGGCGAATTCCGCGTAGCACAGCGCCGCGCAGGCACAGACCGCGGCGGCGACGACGAAGGAGAGCGCCACGGCGGGCCCGGCCATGTTCCGGGCCACCGTACCGGTGAGCACGAAGATTCCGGTGCCGAGAATGACACCGACCCCGAGGACGGTCAGATCCAGAGCGGAAAGGTCCCGGCGAAGGCGTTGTTCGCCTTCTCCGCGAGCCTCCTTGACGGCTCGCTCCAAAGGCTTTTTGCGCAGCAGACTCACGGTGGGTATTCCGAACTCTCTCAAGGGGTACGGGAACGGTCGTACGCGTTCCCGGTCGGAGTGTCCGTCAGGCGTCCGCGTCCTCGCAACGTAACGCTCCGGCGTCTCAAATGCTGGGACCGCCGCCCGGAATCCCGGGACACCGCGGGATCGGCGGACAACACCCGGTGACCGCTCCACGGCGCGGTAATTCCCGTGAGCCCGCCGCACCCGTCGGCTACAGTGGGCACATGGCTTCCTGGTACTACTTCCTCTGAGACCGGGCGTGACCGCGGACGGCCGGCCCCGGCCGTCCCACCGTACGAACGGCGCCTGCCCGCGCGACGACCTCCGCGCCGCCGCGCCGATTCCGCGGTCACTTTCTCCCCGCAGCCGTGCCTTCCGCCGTGCTGCGTTCCCGGCCTCTTATCGGAATCCGGCCCCCGTGCCCGACAGCGCACGGCGCGGCCAAAGATGCACCCAGGGATTTCCCGTGCGCCATCGCGCCCAATTGACCATGAAGGACGTTTTCCTCGCCTACGGCGACCGCACCGTGCTGGAGCAGGTGTCGCTGACCGTGCGCCCCGGCGGCAAGGCCGGTGTCATCGGAGACAACGGCTCCGGCAAGTCCACCCTGCTCCGGCTGCTGGCCGGGGATGTGGAGCCCGACGCGGGCGAGATCACCGTGTCCTTTCCCGACGGCGTCGGCCACCTCGGCCAGACCGCGGACCTCGACCCGCGCGGCACCGTCCAGGACGCCGTCGACACCGCCCTCGCCGAACTGCGCGACATCGAAGCCCGCATACGGACGGCCGAAGCCGCCCTGGCCACCGCCACACCGGGCGAACTCGACGCGTACGGCGAGCTGTTGACCACGTACGAGGAGCGCGGCGGCTACCAGGCGGACGCCCGCGTGGACGCCGCGCTGCACGGCCTCGGCCTGGCGCACCTCACCCGCGACCGGGTGCTCGGCTCGCTCTCCGGCGGCGAGCGGTCGCGGCTGTCGCTGGCCTGCGTCCTGGCCGCGGCCCCCGAACTGCTCCTGCTGGACGAGCCGGCCAACCACCTCGACCAGCAGGCCACCGCCTGGCTGGAGGCCCACCTGAAGGCCCACCGCGGCACGGTGGTCCTCGTCACCCACGACCGGGAACTGCTCGAAGCGGTCACCTCCGACATCCTCGAAGTCGACGGCGACCTGCGCACCGTCACGCGGTACGGAGACGGCTGGCAGGGCTACCGCATGGCGAAGGCCGCGGCCCGCCGCCGCTGGGCGCAGGACCACGAGGAGTGGCGCGCGGAGGTCGCCGGGACCGCCGAGCTGGCGGAATCGGCCGGCCGGCGCCTGGCAGGCACCGGCAAGGACCCTCACGAAGGCTTCGGCAAGCACCGCCGCTCCCATGAGACGAAGCTGTCCGGCCAGGTCAGGGCGGCCAGGCAGCGGCTGGCCCGGCTCCGGCGTCATCCGGTACCGCCGCCTCCCGTACCGCTCCGGTTCAGCGCGGAGCTGGCCACGTATACGGACGGAGTCGGGCGCGTGGAGGGGCGCGAGTCCCCGGACGGGCCCGCGCACACGGAAGGACCCCTCGCCGAACTGGCCAACATCACCGTCGGCGACCGCCTGCGCCTCGACGGGCTGACCGTCGCGCCGGGCGAGCGCCTGCTCGTGACCGGCCCGAACGGCGCGGGCAAGACGACGCTGCTGCGCGTGCTGGCCGGGGACCTGCGCCCCGACACGGGCACCGTGCGCCGCCCGGCCCGTACGGGCTACCTGGCGCAGGAGCTGTCCGCCGCGCCTCCCCGGCGGTCCCTGCTGGCCGCCTTCGCCGCCGGGCTGCCCGGCCCGCCCGACGAGCACGCGCCCGCGCTGCTGGCGCTCGGCCTGTTCCGGGAGGACGACCTGGCGGTGCCGGTGACGGCCCTGTCCGTGGGCCAGCGGCGCAGGCTGGAGCTGGCGCGCCTGGTCACCCGCCCCGCCGACCTGCTCATCCTGGACGAGCCGACCAACCACCTCTCCCTCGGCCTCGTCGAGGAGCTGGAAGAGGCACTTTCGGCCTATCGCGGCGCGGTGGTCGTGGTCTCCCATGACCGTCGCTTCCGTCGCGGGTTCCGCGGGCGCACGCTGGAGCTGGACGGCGGCCGGGCGGTACGGGAGGGCGCCGCCGACGGCCGATGAGGGCCGCGCCCGGGTTCGTGACGGGGAAGGGCGCGCTCCAGGGTGCGCCCTTCGGCCCGAGGGCCGACAGTGGAGGGAAAGCCGTCCGGAACCCGCGAAGAAAGGGTGAAGGGGCGACCGGTCCCGTGGCGGCGTGGCATGACGGCGCGGTGAACGGGCACGCGTGCGGACGGGCCGGGCGGTGGCCCCGGGACCACACGGACCACACGAAAACCGTCCGTACACGTTGAAACCGCTGAGAAGCGGGCACCCGGCACACCGTCAGGACATCACCGGCAAGGCTGTCACGACCGTCAGTCGGCGACCCGCGAATTCCGAGGAGGAAGCGCCATGCACCTCTCGCTCCTTCAACCGATCATCGACCGGCCGGGCCCCTGGGCTTCCGTGTACGCCGAAATCCCGCACAGCACCGAGGACGCGGCCAAGCAGCGGGAACTCTCGGCGGACGCGGCGGCCAGGCAGCTCGCGGAGCAGGGCGCCGACCGGGCCACGTGCGACGCGGTGCGCGCGACCCTGGCGAACGCGCGGGCCGACGGCGAACCGGCCGACCTGCCCGGACGGGCGGTCTTCGCCACCGGCGGCGAGGTCGTCCTCGACGCGCCGCTCTCCGGCCGGCCCGCCCGGTCGTTCGCGAGCTGGTCGCCACTGCCCCGGATCACCCCGTGGGCCGAGGCCGCGGCGGACGACGTACGGTGCCTGGTCGTGTACGTGGACCGGGAGGGAGCCGACTTCGCGCTGCACAGCGACCAGGGCGCCCTGGACGCCGGTACGGTCGAGGGCCTGGACTGGCCGATCCACCGCACCGCGACGGCCGACTGGTCCGAACGGCACTTCCAGACCGCGGTCGAGAACACCTGGGAGCAGAACGCCGGCGAGATCGCCGAGGCCGCCCAGCGGGTCTTCGAGAGCTGCGGCGCCCAGGTCATGCTCCTGGCCGGCGACCCGCGCGAACGCCGCTCGGTGCACGACAAGCTTCCGGAGCAGCTGCGTACGGTGGCCTTCGAGAGCGACCACGGCGGCCGGGCGGCCGGCGCCGACAGCACCAGGCTCGACCGCGACATCGCCCACGTCCGCGCGGGCTTCGAACACGACCACGTCACGGATGTGCTGAACCGGTTCCGGGCGGGCGCCGACGTCGGCGGCACCGACCCCGCGTACGCCGCGTCCGGCGTACCGGCCCTCATCGAGGCGGCGCGCGAACACCGCATCGACACCCTGATCCTCACCCCGGGCAGCGCCGACGCCGGCCGTGAGGTGTGGGTGGGACCCGGCCCCGACCAGCTCGCGGTCCGGGGCACCGAACTCCAGTACCTGGGTGAGACGAACCCGTCCGCGGCGCGCGCGGACGACGCGCTGCTGCGTTCGGCGGCCGCCACCGGAGCCGAGGCCGTCGTCGTACGCGATCCCGCCGAAGCCCCCGCGGGCGGCCTCGGCGCCATCCTCCGCTGGAGCGCGCCCACCCAGCACGAGTAGGCGGGTCCTCAGGCCGGAGACCGGTGCGCCGGGCAGTTTCCCCTCGCTGTCCGGCGCACCGGTTTTCGTCATGCGCGGGAGGGCGCCGGAGGCGGCGACTGCGGGAGCGTGCGACGGGTGGCGGGCCGCTCCTTCCGCCGGGGCCGGCCGTCGGGTCCAGGGCCGCCCCGGCAGACAGGGCCGAGCAGGTCGGGTGGAGCCATAGGGCTGGGGTCACCTCGACCGGCTGGGACTCGGCCTGGGTGCAGACCGTCGCGTCAACTCGACCTTCCTTTCGCTCATCCTCCTGTGGCCCACGCTCGCAGGCTAGGAGCGGGCGCACCGGCCGGACAGGGCGCACGTTCCGCGCCCGGTCGCGGAAACCGGGCGCACACCGGGCGCCGCGGCGCGTCCGCCCCAGAAGGCGCGTGGCGCATCAGGGGGAGGCGGTTCCGGTGCCGTACGGGTGAGGTGGACGCGGTTTTTGCGAAGCTGGGGGCCGAGCGTTACCGACAGGGAGGTTCACCGTGGCCCGTACCGCCCCCGTATCCGCCCCCGCGTCCGACGACGCGCTCCGCGCCCGGCTCGACGCCGTCGCCGAGCGACTGCTGCACCTCGCCCGTGACCTGCACGCCCACCCGGAGACCGCGTTCGCCGAACACCACGCGGCGGACGCCCTCACCACGCTGCTGGCGGACGCGGGCCTCACGGTGGAACGCGGGACGGCCGGGCTGCCGACCGCCTTCACCGCCACCGCGGGCCCGTCCGGCGCGGACCTGACCGTGGGGCTGTGCCTGGAGTACGACGCGCTGCCGGACCTCGGCCACGCCTGCGGTCACAACCTGATCGCCGCCGCGGGCGCGGGCGCCGCCATCGCGCTGGCGGCGGTCGCCGACGACCTCGGCCTGCGCGTGAAGGCGCTGGGCACGCCCGCGGAGGAGAGCGGCGGCGGCAAGGTGCACTTGCTGCGGGCCGGGGCCTTTGACGACGTGTCGTTCGCGATGATGGTCCACCCCGGCCCGGCGGACGACTTCGGCGGCACGTCCCGGGCCGCGCGCGGGGTGCAGGCGGAGTACCGGGGCCGCGCCGCGCACGCGGCCATCGCCCCGTACGACGGCGTGAACGCGGCCGACGCGTGTGTGATCGCGCAGACCGCGCTGGCCCTGCTGCGCCAGCAACTCCCCGACGGCGTACGGATGCACGGCATCGTCACGCACGGCGGGGACCGCACCAACATCATTCCCGCGCTGGCCCGCGTCAGCTGGCAGCTGCGCGCCGGCACCCTGGACGAACTGGAGGCGCTGTGGCCGCGCGTACGGGCCTGCTTCGAGGCGGGCGCGGTGGCCACCGGGTGCGAGCTGACGCTGACCGAACCGGCCGCCGCCTACGCCGACCTGCGGCAGGACGCCTGGCTCGGCGACACCTACGCCCGGCACGTACGGGCCCTCGGCCGCACGCCCGAGCCCGCCGTCTCCATCGGCGCCTCCACCGACATGGGCAACGTCAGCCACGCCCTGCCCGCCATCCACCCCACCATCGGCCTGGGCTGCACCGCCCGCCCGCACACGGCCGAGTTCGCCGCCGCGGCCGTCGGCGAGCAGGCCGACCGCGCCGTACTGGACGCCGCCCTCGCGCTGGCCCGCACCGCCGCGGACCTGGCCACCGACCCGGCCCAGCGGACCCGGATCACCGAGGCCCACCGGGCACGCGCCTACCGGCCCTCGTCGGCGGGCTCGCCCCCGGGGTGACCCGCCGCGTTCTGCTGCTCCTCCAGATTCGTGGAAAAGGTGTCCCCCTCCTTCCCGACCCGCTCGTCCTCGTCTGGTTCCTCCGTGACGTCCAGCTCGGCGTCCTCGAACTCCTTGACCAGTTCGTCGGCGGCGGAGTCGGTGTGCTTGGGGTGGTTTTCCATGGGGTGGTCCTTTCTCACGGGTCCGGGCCGGCTGTCCGGTGCCCCTCCGGGTTCCCGGACAGGTGGTGATCATGCTTGGAGCAGCGATGACCCGTCCGGCCGTACGGGGCTTCGGGCGGTGGCGTTCACGACGCCCACGAACCGGGCGGGCGCGCCGGCACCGTCAGGTCGGCCGTCACCCCGTAGTGGTCGCTCGCCTGGACCCCGTCCACCGGCTCCGCCAGAAAGTGCGCGCACCCGGACACCGTGAGTGTGGGACCGTACTTGCCGCAGCGCATCAGCACGTGGTCGATACGGCGGCCCCGCTCACCCGGCATGTCGCCGCGGCGCACCAGGGGATTGTCCGGCGTGAACGTATGGCCGGGCACACCGGGACGCGCGTCGGCCCAGGCGTCGCGGTAGCAGACGCTCATGCCCTCCAGCGATTGCAGACCGGTCCAGAACCGCATGCTCGCGGAGTCCGGCGGTGCGTCGAAGTCACCGAGCACGACGGCGTGGGCCCCGGCCGGGGAGCCCGGCCGGTCCGTGGGGGCCTGCTCCTCCAGGCACTCCTCCACGATGCGGGCGCAGGCCACCGCCTGGAGTTCGCGTTCCCGCTCGTACCCGTACGGCCAGCTCGGCTTGTGGTGGGCGACCACCAGGCGCCCCAGCGGCGGGGGCGCCTGGACCTCGGCCGCGACCATGCCGCACCACGGCGTCGCGGCGGTGCGCTCCGTCACCCGCAACGGGTCCGAACGCAGCACGCGCAGCGGCAGCCGGCTCGCGAGGAGGGCTCCCTCGCCGTCCGCCGTCCACCGCGGATGCGGCGCCAGGTGCCACCCGGGGCCCAGCAGTTCGGTGGCACCGTCGTGGTCCCCGTCGCGTACGACCTCCTGCAAAGCGACCACGTCCGGACACAAGCGGCGGACGGCCCCGGTGATGGCCGTCCGCCGTCGGCTCCAGTCGGCGTACCGGGGAGCCAGGGCGTTGAAGGTGAGGAACCGGATGCGTTTCACCGGAAGCTCCGGACCCCGCTCAGCTGGGCAGCGCCGGACGATTCCAGTGCCGGTGGGCGGCCACCGCCTCGGTGAAGGCGGCGGTGAAGTCCTGGGCCGTCGTGCCGGCCGACAGGCGGTCGGTGACGATGCCGGACTCGCTGACGGTCGAGTCGCCCTCGGCCGCCGTGCGCAGCTCGTCCGGCAGCATGCCGGCCAGCTTGGCGACGCTCGCGCCCAGGGCGCCGATCGGCTTGCCGTGGCGGTAGGCGCTGCGGACGAACCGCAGGGCCGCGTCGTCGGCCGCCGCGTTGCCGGAGTCCAGGCCGCCCGGGGGCAGCAGCACCGCGTCGTAGAGCACCGAGGCGACCGTGGGCAGCGCCCGGTCCACGGCGAGGGTGCTGCCGTCCTTGTCCTGGACGGTGCCGTCCTGCGGGGCGATCAGCTCGACGATCGCGCCGCCCTCGGCCAGCGCGTCGCGGACCGCGATGGTCTGCGCGGCGTCCACGCCGTCGGAGACCAGGACCGCGATCTGGCGGGTGCTGATCGAACCGTCCCCGCGGTTGTTCTCGAAGCTCAGGGCGGGGGAGGGGGTGGGCCGCGGCGTGTTCGGGCGCTCCTGCGGCGCGGGCACGCCGATGCCCTCGGCGACCGCGACGGCCAGCGCGTGGTCGACGTACGACAGCTGCTCGACCGTACGGGCCCGTACCTCCTTGGCGCCCACCTTGCCCAGCTCGAAGCGGAAGGCGTCGACGATGTGCTTCTGCTCCCAGTCGGCCATGCTGTGCCAGAACATCGCGGTCTGGGTGTAGTGGTCGTCGAAGCTGGGGCTGCGGCGGCGGATCTTGCGGCCGTCCACGCGCTCGGTGTAGTGCCGGAAGGCCGGGTCGTCGGGGTCGGCCAGGGCGGGGCAGCCGCCGCCGAGGGAGTTCGGGAAGTAGTTGGTGCCCCGGTGGATCTCGTCCTGGTGGAAGCCGTCGCGCTGGTTGTTGCGGACCGGGGCCACCGGGCGGTTCACCGGGATCTGCGCGAAGTTCGGGCCGCCCAGGCGCAGCAGCTGGGTGTCCAGGTAGGAGAAGTTGCGGGCCTGGAGCAGCGGGTCGTTGGTGAAGTCGATGCCCGGCACGACGTTCGCCGTGTGGAACGCGATCTGCTCGGTCTCGGCGAAGAAGTTGTCGGGGTTGCGGTTGAGCACCATCCGCCCGATCGGCTGTACCGGGACCTGCTCCTCCGGAATGATCTTGGTGGCGTCCAGCAGGTCGAAGTCGAAGTCGTGCTCCTCGGACTCCGGTACGAGCTGCACACCCAGCTCCCACTCGGGGTACGCGCCGGCCTCGATGGTGTCCCACAGGTCGCGGCGGTTGAAGTCCGGGTCCCGGCCCTGGGCCTCCTGGGCCTCGTCCCACACCAGGGAGTGCACGCCCAGCTTCGGCTTCCAGTGGAATTTCACGAAGGTGCCTTGACCCTGCGCGTTGACGAACCGGAAGGTGTGCACGCCGAAGCCCTGCATCATCCGGTAGCTGCGCGGGATGGCCCGGTCGGACATCAGCCACATGATCGTGTGCAGCGTCTCCGGCTGGAGCGAGACGAAATCCCACAGCGTGTCGTGCGCGGAGGCGCCCGTCGGGATGTCGTTGTGCGGCTCCGGTTTCACCGCGTGCACAAAGTCGGGGAACTTGATGCCGTCCTGGATGAAGAAGACCGGGAAATT
The DNA here is from genome assembly GCF_001279365.1 of Streptomyces sp. NRRL F-5755. Lineage (NCBI taxonomy): Bacteria > Bacillati > Actinomycetota > Actinomycetes > Kitasatosporales > Streptomycetaceae > Streptomyces > Streptomyces sp. NRRL F-5755. The sequence continues at coordinate 35,916 of NZ_LGCW01000260.1, forward strand.
GTTCCCCACCAGGTCGTAATTGCCTTCCGAAGTGTAGAACTTCGTGGCGAATCCGCGCACGTCACGCACCGTGTCCGCGGAGCCCCGCGGCCCCTGCACGGTGGAGAACCGGACGAACACCGGAGTCTTCACCGACGGGTCCTGAAGGAAAGCCGCGCGAGTGAATTCCGCGCACGATTGGTACGGCTGGAAGTAGCCGTACGCACCCGCGCCGCGCGCATGCACCACACGTTCCGGAATCCGCTCGTGGTCGAAGCGGGTGATCTTCTCCCGGAAGTGGAAGTCCTCCATCAGAGTGGGGCCGCGCTCACCGGCCTGGAGGGAATCGTCGGTGTGGTCGACCGTTACGCCCTGGTCGGTCGTCATCGGCCCGGAGGCCGGGTCTTCGGCGCGGAAGCGGTCACGCTGTTCTTGCTTCGGGTCGGCCATCGGATTCCTGCTCCTTGTCTGCCCTGTACGTGCGAAACGTGCTGACGCCCGCACGGCGATTTCACGCACGCCGCGTCCCGCATCCGCGACGGCGCTCCGCCGGGCTGGGTAACCGCCCGGCCGGTTACCCAAACATGCGTTTCGGGCCGGTCGGTGAAGGGGGCGTGGCGACGCGTGACGTCTCCGGGGGCGGGGCGGCCCGAATCGTCCTATGCTCGTGATGCAGACGTTGGGCGTGTGCCGAATGCCTGGTCACGCCGGGCGTCCGGGGAGCTGTGTGCTGTCCGCTCGGTGTGCTTCCGCCGTCTCGGTGACGACGCCCAGACCCCGCGTCCGTTGGGAGAGTGGATCCCGTGAGCACAGCCGTCACGGCTCCGTCGCGACGTCGGCGAGCCTTTCCGGACACGCCCGACGCGGCGGAGACGAACGCCGTTTTCGCGCGCATGGCAGAACTGCCCGAGGGCCCGGAGAAAAGGCGGCTGCGGGACGAACTGACACGTTCCTGGCTGCCGATGGCCGTACGTCTCGCCCTGCGCTTCAGGGACCGCGGGGAAAGCATGGACGATCTGAAACAGGTCGCCGCGCTGGGCTTGGTGAAGGCCATCGGCGGGTACCGCCCGGAGCGTGGCAGCGCATTCGAGAGTTACGCCATCCCCACCATCGTCGGCGAGGTCAAGCGGCATTTCCGGGACTGCACCTGGGGCGTGCACGTACCGCGTCGCGTCCAGGAACTGCGCAATACCGTACGGCTCGCCGTACGCGAACTGGCGGCGGCCTCCGACAGCCGTTTCCCGACCGTCCCCGAGATCGCCGAGCGCACCCGGCTCTCCACCGAGGACGTCATCCTCGGCCTGGAGGCCATCGAAAGCTACAAGACCCTTTCCCTGGACGCCGAGCGGCCGGGCGCCGACGACGATTTCGCGCTCCGTGACAGCATCGGCTTCACCGAGCCGCAGTATGAACTGGTCCTGGCCAGGGAAACGGTGCGCGACGGCCTGCGCGGCCTGCCGGAGCGAGAGCGCCGTATTCTGTACATGCGCTTCTTCTGCGATATGACACAGAGCCGTATCGGCGAGGAACTGGGGCTGTCCCAGATGCACGTGTGCCGCCTCATCAAACGGACCTGTGCCCGCATTCGCGAGCAGGCCGACGGCACCGGCCCGGAGGCGCCCGCCAGTTCGGTTGCGGCATGAGCCGCTGAAATGACATGCGGTCCTGCCTTTCCTGGTAGGACCGCAGTAGCAGTTTTGGACACAAAGGTGGAGAAGGGCCGGCTTTACATGGGCGACTGCCAGATGACGTTCGTTCCCGGGGTGCCGTCGTGGGCCACCCTCCTGACGGGGGACCTCGACGTCGCGACGCGTTTCTACGGACCGCTGCTGGGCTGGCGGTTCGAGGCCGGACCGGACCGGTGGGGCCCGTACGTACGGGCGATGGCCGGCGACACGGCGGTGGCGGGGCTGAGCGCGGCCGCCCGCCACACCGAGCTGCCCAACTCGTGGACCACCTACTTCGGGACCCGCAACGCGGACGACGCGGCCAACGGGGTCCGCGAACGCGGCGGCACGGTCGCCATCGGCCCGCTGGACTTCGACGCGGGCCGGCTGGCGCTGGCCGCCGACCCCGCCGGCGCGCGCTTCGGCCTGTGGGAGTGCCGGGAGAACACCCCGCAGACCGACCTGCAGCCGGCCGGCCCCGGCGCACCGGCCTGGGTGGAACTGCGTACCCGCGACGCGTTCGACGCGGCGCGCTTCTACGGCGACCTCTTCGAGTGGCTCAGCGAGGAGGACGCCGCCACCCCCTTCGACGTGCGCTGGGAGAACGAGCGGGTGGTGCTCAGCTTCGAGGGCCGGGACGCGGTGGGACTGTACGGCGGCGCGATCGAGGCGGCGGCCGACCCGCAGGTGCGGCCGCGCTGGAACATCCACTTCCAGGTGCCGGACATCGAGGAGGCCGTCGAGACGGCCAAGAAGCTCGGTGGCCGGGTGGAGTCCAAGGCGGAACGCACCTCGCAGGGGCCGGTGGCCGAGCTGCGCGATCCCGAGGGGACCCTCTTCCACATCATCGGCGCCCGGACCTGACGGCCCTGCTGCCCCGCGCCCGTACGGACCGCACCCGCGCCCGCTACCGCACCGCGACCAGCACCGCGTCCTCGCCGAACTGCCAGACCGGCGCGGCATGCCGGAACCCGGACCGGCGCAGCAGCCGTATGTGATGGCTCAGCGGCAGGCCGTTGTGCACATGGTGCGGCGTGTGCCGGGCGCGGCGGGCGGTGAAGGGATCGGCCAGCTCAGGATCGGCGGCGGCAGCGGCCCACCAGGAGGCCCAGTCCTCGCGGCAGGCCGTCCGCTGCCGCTCGGCCCGCCGCAGCCCGACCTGCACGGCGACCTCCGCGGCCCGGTCGCCCGCCGGACCACGGAACCGGTCGCTGTTGACCAGCACGCCGCCGGGCCGCAGCAGACCGGCGAGGTCCTGGTACGCGCGGCGCAGCGCGTCCGGCGCGAGGCAGTGCAGCGCCGTCGAGGACACGGCCGCGTCGAGCGGGCGGTCCAGGCCCAGCGCGCGGGCCCAGCCGGGCGCGCCGACCGGCGCCTCGACGAAGCGCACCGCGTCGCCGTGATGGGCCTGCCCGAGCGCGAGCAGGACGGGGTCCTTGTCCACGGCCACGATGTCCGCGCCGGGCAGCCGCCGGGCGAGGCGCGCGGCCAGTGACCCGGGCCCGCACCCCAAGTCCACCACGCAAGCACGGCCCTGATGTGCCGTCTCTTTCTCCACGGCGTCCGCGATGACCGTGAAGCGTTCCTCACGGTCGATCGCGTACCGCTGCTGCTGCCGTTCCCACCGCCGCACCCACCGCGCGGCCGTGGCCACACTCAGTCCCATCCGGTCGCGTCACCTTCACCGTCTCGCACCTGTTGGCCGAAGTGGTTCTCAACCTACAGGTGAAAACGGTTTCCAAACGCGTTCTGTCACTCCAAAGGGGTCAGGCACACGACGCCAGGACGTCCAGCAGCCGGTCGACCTCCTCCGGCGCGTTGTAGGCGTGCAGACTCACCCGGACCGAGTGCTGCCGCTCGCCCCCGCTGCCCTGGCACAGGCTGTCCGAGCGGACCATGAAACCGTGGTCGAACAGCGCGAAGCCCAGGTCGCTTGAGGCGATGGCGTGGTGCCGGAAGGTGACGATGCCCTGGCGCCGCTGGACGTCCGCGTCGGCCGCCAGGCTGCGCCGGCACCCCAGCACCTCGTACGCGGGCAGCCGGCGCAGGCCCTCGGTCAGCCGGGCGGCCAGGGCGGTGGTCCACCGCTCGACGCGGTCGGTGCCGGCGGCGTCCAGCCAGTCGAAGGCGGCCCGCAGGCTGCGGATGCCGGTGGTGTTCGGGCTGCCGTCCCACCCGCCCGGCTCGAACACCGGGCCCCGCGCGTTACGGGCCCACACGGCGCCGGAGCCGGGCAGCGCCAGGGCCTTGTGCCCGGAGAAGACGGCGAAGTCCACGTCCAGGTCCGCCAGCGACACGGGGATGTGGCCGACGCTCTGGGCCGCGTCCAGACAGATCGGCACGTCGGGACCGACCGCACGGCGGATGCGGTGCACGTTCATGTCGCCGCCGTAGACATGGTGGACGTGGGTGACCGCCACGAAGCGGGTCCGCGGCCCGGCCAGCCCGGCCAGCGCCTCCGGGTCGTAGTCGCCGGACCCGGCCTGGTACGGCATCGGGCGGACCCGGATGCGCAGGCCCTGCCGCGCGAGCAGGTCCCGTACCTCCAGCCACGGGACGATGTTCGCCTGGTGGTCGGCGAGCGGGACCACGATCTCGTCGCCGTCCGCCAGGTGACCGGCCAGCCAGTCCCGCGCGACGGCCCGCAGCCCCGCCGTCGCGCCGCTGACGAAGTGCACCCCGGAGCGCTCCGGCGCCGGGTCGCCGAGGAATTCCTTGATCCGCTGCCGGGTCTCCTCGACCAGCGCCGTGGTCCGGTTGGCCCAGGTGTACGTGCCGCGCCCGGCGTTGGCGTTGCCGGTGGTGAGGTAGTGCTGCACGGCGTCCAGCACCGCCTGCGGCTTCTGCGTCGTGGCGGCGTTGTCCAGGTAGGCCAGGTGCGGGGCGGCACCGGTGATGATCGGGAACTGGGCGCGGACGGCGGTGTGCCAGTCGCGCAGTTCCTCCAGCGCCGCGGTGGCGGGGACGTCCATCGTGGTCATCGGCCGTCACTCCCGTACCAGCGGGGCGCCCGCGTCGCGCCAGGCGATGATCCCGCCGCGCAGGCTGCGCACGTCCGGATGGCCCATCCGGGTGAGCAGCGCGGCGTACCGGGCGGACTGCTCGCCGACCGGACAGGCCAGCAGGACCGGGCTGCTCTTGCTGAACGGCAGCCCGCCGCGGACCAGTTCGGCGAAGAGCTCGTCGACGATGTTGACGGATCCGTCGATGTGCAGCGCGGCGTAGGCGAACGGGCTCCGCAGGTCCACGACGAGCGGCCGGTCGCGGTCGAGCCATCGCACGGCGTCCTCGACGCCGATGTCCGGCGCCGCGCGCACCTCGGCGTCGGTCAGCGTGGCGGGGGAGTTCGGCTGGGGCGGCCGGCCCAGCAGCTCGGGACGGCGCTGGCGTACGTAACCGAGGTAGCTCTCGATGCGGTCGCACACGATGAACACGGCGGTGCGGCGCTCCGCCGGCCGGTCCGGGTCCGGATCGGGCGCCGGTGCGGCATCCAGCTCGCGCAGGTGCCGTACGGCGCCGAAGTACGCGGCCCCGCTGGTCGGGCCGGCCAGGATGCCGCACCGCCGGGCCAGCGTCAGCATGCCGTCGAGCGCCTCGTCGGCGGTGACGGACGCGATGGTGTCGTAGGTGCCCGGGTCGAACAGGCCGACCTCCTGCACCTCGTCGATGGTGCGGATGCCGGGCACGAAGTCCGCCTTGTGCGACACTAGCCCGACCACGCCCACCCGCGGATCGTGCTCGCGCAGCACCCGGGCGACCCCGGTGGACGAGCCGGCCGTGCCCACACAGGCGATGAACCAGTCCGGGGCCCGGCCGTCCAGGTCCTTGACGATCTCCGGCCCGGTGCCGTCCACGTGGGCCTGCGTGTTGCGGTCGTTGTAGTACTGGTCGGTGTACAGGTAGGCGCCGCCCGGTGCGGTGAGCTCCTGGTGGAACTGGGTGAGCGGGTCGTCGGTGTTGGTCGGGTCGAGGCATTCGGTCTGCCCCGGCAGCTCCTCGACCTCCGCGCCCAGCAGCAGGAGGAGGTCCTTGACCTCCGGGATGCGCATGCGGTTCGTGACGGTCTTGAAGGGCACCCCGTGCATCCCGGCGAGCACGGCGAGCGCCTTGGCCGTGTTGCCGCTGGACAGCTCGACGACGGTACGGCCCTCGTCGGCGGCCGTGGCCAGGCCCGGCCGCGCCATGTTCCAGGCCGCCCGGTCCTTGACCGAACCGAACGGGTTGAGCATCTCCAGTTTCGCGTACAGATCGATGGTGCGCAGGCCGTGGACGGACGGATCGATGCGTACGAGCGGGGTGTTGCCGATGGCGTCGGTGATGCGCTCGAACCTCATGCAGTCCCTTTCGTCCGGCGGGATAGGTGCGGCCAGTACTGCTCGTCCAGGCACCAGTGCCAGGGCGCGTCCTCCTGGCCGGGTCCGTCCGCCGCCCCCTCCTGCCATACGGCGATCTTGCGGGCGACGGGCTGCTGCTGCGCCTCGTCGGCGCTGAAGTCCATGCAGTACCCGGCGGTGTTGGCGAATGCCAGCAGGTCGCCGGGGCGCGGCGCGGCCGGCAGGTGGACCGCGCGCCGGGTGATCATGTCGGCCTCCAGGCACAGGTTGCCCGCGAGGTAGACCGCCACCGGGCCGCTGTCCGGGCCCGGTCGCGCGTCCCGCGGCACGAGGACGGGGTCGACGAGGACGCCGTGCTCCTCCAGCCCGATGTCGTCGGCGTTCGCGTCGAGACGCACGAGGAGGTGATCGGAGGAGACGCGGTCGCAGGCAGCGGGAACACCGTCGGTTTGTGTACGGCGTACCTCCAGCACCCGCGCCAGGGTGACCCCGCACTGGTCCACCAGCGCGCGGCCCGGCTCGGTGTGCAGCTCGTACAGGTTCTCCAGCAGCAGGGTGGCCAGCGGGCGGCCCAGCGAGGGGGCGGGGAGCGACAGGAGCGCGTCCAGGTACTGGGCGCCGGCGGTCGGGCGGTGGGCGGGGTACAGGGCCAGGGCGCCGCGCAGGGTGCCGTTCTCGTTGCGCAGGCCGTAGGTGTGGCGGCGCCAGGTCATGGGCGGGCGGGTGCCCAGCGCGGCGTTGGTCAGCTCGGTGGTGTAGCGCTGCCACTGCCCGCCGTCGGCGAGGTAGTCGGTGCCGAAGCCGCCGCCGATGTCCACGGCACGCGGCGTGAAGCCCCGGGCGCGGCAGGTGTCCAGGGCCTTGACGCACCCTTCGAGGGCGACCGCCTTCTCAGCAGGGCTGGTGGTGTCGAGGTGGTAGCCCACCCCGGTCAGCTCCACCGCGTCACCGTGCCGTTCGACCGACTTGAGCAGGCCGTCCAGGTCGCCTTCGGCCGTACCGAAGCGGCTCTGCCGGGACAGCAGTCTGACGCCGGGGGCACGGAAGCCGGAGAGCCGCAGCAGGATGCGGACGCGGGGGAGGCCGTGGTCCCGTACGAGTGCGGCGAGCGCGTCCAGTTCCCCCGGGCTGTCGATGTGGACGGCGGTGCCGGAGCGGGCCGCCAGCCACAGGAATTCCGCGTTCTTCGGCCCGGTCGCCAGGATGCGGTCCGGCGCGAACCCGGACCCCAGCGCGTGCTGGAGCTCGCCGAGCGACGCCACGTCCATCCCCGCGTCCGTGGCGGCGAGCCGCCGCACCAGGGCGCTGGACCGGTTCGCCTTGTGCGCGAAGTGGATGACGCCGCCGAGGTGGTGGCGGCGGTAGACGGCCCGGAAGGCGGCGAGGTTCTCGGCGACCCGGTCGGGCAGCACCACGTTCAGCGGCGACCCGAGCCCGCCGGCGAGCGTATGGAGAAACGTCCTTGCGCGCAGCAGGGAAGCCAGCCGGGACTCCAACCGCGGTTCCAGGTACAAGGGAACGTCCATACGGAATACTTCCCCCGGTACGGACCCGAGGCCACCTCGTACGCGGAACCGGCCGGGCGCACCGGCCGCGGCGGGCGGCCGGTACGGGCCCTCACACGGCGGCGGTCCGGGACTCCGCCAGGTGCCGGACGCCGGACCGTACGGCCCAGAAGAAGACCGCGAGCGCGAAGGCCGCCACGACCAGCGAGTCGTACGGAGCGGGCAGCAGGCCGGAACCCTCGAAGCTGCCCAGCCAGGACAGCAGGGGCAGCACCGCCAGATACGCCACCAGCCAGGCACCGGTGCGCAGTTCGGCGAGCAGGGGCAGCCGCCGCCCGGCGCCGTCCCGGTCGCCCACGGCGTCCGCCGCGCCGTCCCCGGAGCGCCGCATCGCCAGGAAGATCAGCAGCCCGGCGAGGACCAGCGGCAGCGCCAGCCGCAGGTTGTGCCACCCCGACCAGTACACGAATTCGCTGGCCACCACGAAGCTCACCGGCGCGATCCAGCGCAGGCCCGGCACCCAGCCCGACGTTCTGCTCCCGGGGTCGGCGAGGAAGACCGCCGCGGCGACCGCGGACGCCCCGTAGATCAGCAGGTACATGTTGCCCATCACACTGACGATGTCCTGCCAGCCCCCGAACGGCAGCAGGAAGATCACGATCACCGCGAGGTTGAGCACCAGCGCCCGGCGCGGCACGCCGAACCGCTCGTTGACCGTCATGAAGAAGCGGGGCAGGGTGCGGTTCTTCGCGAGCGCGTAGGTGTGCCGGGCGTTGATCGCCACGCCCACGTACGCGGAGCCGCCGGGGGAGATCACCGCGTCCGCGTACAGCAGGCTGGACAGCCAGTGCAGGTTGAGGATCAGCGCCAGCTGCCCGAAGGGGGACTCGAAGGACACGCCCTTCCAGCCGCCGCCGAGCAGGTGCTCGGGGACGGTGAAGAGGAACGCCACCTGGAGGGCCAGATACATGGCCACCGCCAGGGCAATGCCGGTCAGGACGGCCGCGGGAATCGTCTTGCGGGGGTTGCGGGCCTCGCCCGAGAAGTCCAGCGGCGCCTGGAACCCGTTGACCGAGTAGACGATGCCGCCGCCGGCCAGCGCGGTCAGGCAGGCGGCGTACCCGTACGGCGCGAAGCCCCCGTGATCGGTCAGGCGCCCTTCGTGCCAGCCGGAGGCGATGAGCGCGATCACGGTGATTACCGGGACCGCGATCTTGAACACCGTGACCAGGTTGTTCAGCCGCGCGAACATCCGCACCGCGTACCAGTTCAGCGCTGTCAGGACCACGCTGAGCGCGGCGGCGACACCGACCCCGGCCAGGGTCAGGGTGTGGCCGCTGTAGAGGCCCGGCACATAGTGCGCGGCGTACTGCATGATCGCGCTGATCTCGGCCGCGGTGCCGCCCACCGAGAGCAGCACCGACCAGCCCACCAGCGTGCCGACCAGCCGCCCGTTGGCGAACAGCGGCCAGCGGACCGTGCCGCCGCCCTCGGGCCGTGATGCGCCCAGCTCCACCATGACCAGGGCGACCAGCGCGCACAGCAGCCCCGCGCCGATCCAGGACAGCAGCGAGGCGGGGCCCGCCGTCTGCGCCGCGTACAGGGCGGCGAACAGCCAGCCGGACCCCACGATGTTGGAGAACCCGATCGCGGTGAGCCCCCAGAACCCCAGGTCGCGGCGCAACCGGCGCTCCTGCGCCAGCACCGCTGGCGCACCGGCCCCGTCGACCTCACCCGTCACCTGACGTTCCGACACCGCACTTCCTCCCTGCTCCGTTACCGACGGCTCATGACCGTCCGCATGCGGATTCTGCCGTTCCATGGCGGGAAAAGCGCACGTCACCACGCGCGGCCGGGGGGACGGGTGTCCGATTTGCCGAGGGCATGGGCGCCCGATATGTGGCGCGAAGGCAGGAGATGCCGGGCGGTCACAGGGCGGCCCGCCCGCCGGAGAGGAAGAAGATGACGGCTGTATGAAATCTGCGGCGGCCGGTCGGCCGGCCGTGCCGCGACGGCGTACGGCGTCGTACGGCGGGGCGCGGGCACCGACACACCGCGCCCCGCCGCACCACCCGGTCCTGTCAGCTGCGCAGCGGGCCCTCGCAGGTGTAGGACGCGCTCCCGGCCCGGCCGTCGGACCAGATGTCCACGGCCCCGAAGGAGCAGTTCATGTCGGCCAGGTTGTTGGCCGCGGCACCGGCCCGGTCCAGCAGGAAGTAGTCGACGGTCTCCGACATGTCGGCGAAGACCCGGTCCGGGTCGCGGGCGTCGGAGAGGTTGGCGGTGATCCGGCCGGTGCAGGTGAAGCGGGACCGCCCGGCGGGCTCCCCGGTGCCCGTACAGGCCGGGGTGTTGTACGTGGCCTTGGCGAAGGCCGCCTGGACCTCGGACGCCTCGGCGAACCGCAGCGACCCGTTGGGCGTGAAGGTGGTGTCCGGTACGTACAGGTCGTCGGCCTGCGGGATGTGGGCGTCGAGGAAGGCGTCGTACGCGCGTTGCAGCCCGCCGTCCGCGCCCAGCCGGGTCCGCCACGCGTCGAAGCCCTTCGGGTCGTCGGCGCGCTGGTAGCCGTACATCTCCCGGAGCAGTGACGGGCGCTGCTGCCACAGGAACTCGAAGAACGTTCCGGCGTAGTTGTAGAAGCGGAAGCCGTCACCGGCGTACGTGGAGTGCAGCAGCCGGTCGACGCTCATCCGGGGACCGCCGTTCGCGGTGTCCGCGATCACGCCCTTGACCAGGGATTTGCGCACCTTCACCCCGTCGTCGCGGGTGCCCCCGGCGAAGAACTCGGCGGTGCCCTCGTCCATCGCGGTGGTCAGGTCACCGGTGTACCAGGGCCCCTCGCCGAAGCTGCCCGGCACGGCCCAGCGGCCGTTGAGGTAGTGGGTGTACTCGTGCCGGAACAGCTCTTCGAGGGTGAGCGAGGAGTCCTGGGGGACGCGGCGCTGGTAGGTGTAGAAGGTGGCGCCGTTCTCGATGTAGACGCCGCCGTTGTTCGTGCCCATGCCGGTCAGCAGCGGGTGCATGATCTCGTACTCGGCGCGCGAGGCGTACAGATGGACGTGCAGCGTGGTGTTGGTGTCGCCGGCCAGCGGCGTGTCCGTGCCGAGCACCCGGAAGAACTGCGCCTTGACCTGCTTGCTCGCGTAGTAGAGCTGGTCGACGGTGGTCCGGTCGAGCGCGGTGCGCACCTCCAGGGCGCCCCGGTCGTAGGTGTACGTGGACGGGAAGATCTCGCGTTCGAGCTGCGCCCGGCAGACGCCGTGCCGCTCACAGTCGCCGAAGAAGTTCAGCCAGCCCGCCACACTGGCCCACGGGGCGCTGCGGCGGCCGAAGTTGGACTCCGCGACGGTGAGCAGGCTGCCAAGATCGCTCACGACGGCGGGCTTGAGGGCGTCGATCTGACCGAAGCGGCCGTACTCGCCCAGCGCGTCGCGCACCGCCCAGGCGTTGGCCGTGCCTTTCAGGTGGGTGTGGCCTGAGAAGGCGCGGAAGTCGGCGCGGTATGCCGCGTCGGCGGTCACCGCGGCCCGGAAGGCCGTGTCGTTGTTGCCCGGGTACACGCCGAGGTAGTTGACGGTGAGCGCGGCGAGGGCGGCACCGCCCCACATCGGGTCCGTGGCGGTCGGCTTGCCGGGGCCCATGGTGGCCAGCACCCGTCTCACCAGCGGGAGTTGGTGCTGCCGCAGGCCCGGCGCGCTCGCGGTGGTGAGGGCTTCGCGCAGTGTCTCGGCGTTGTGCCGGGTGGGCTCGAAGGTGCGGGACGCGGTCCCGTACGCGGCCACGGCCGCCCGCATCGCCTCGACCGTCGGGGCGTCCGTGACGTCGATCTCGTCGCGCGAGAAGTCGTGGTAGACGACCGCGTGCAGGTAGGTGAACAGCTCGTACAGGTGGGTGGCGTCGGTGCCGTCGTGGTTCGGCGCGAGCGCGCTGATCCGGTGGGCGACGGCCTGGACGTGCGGCCGTGACATCACCGGGGCGAGCCGTGCGTCCCAGGTCCAGATCAGCCCGCGCAGGCAGCCCTCGGCGGTGACGGCCGGATCGGTGAGGAAGTCCGCCAGGGCTTCCGGGCCGAGGCGGGTGAGGGCGTCGAGGGTGCAGGCGGGCGCGGTGCCCGTACGGGGTCCGTCGGGGGCGCTTCCCGACAGGTCGCCGGGGGTGTGGCCGCGGGGCACGCGGCCGTTGCCGGGCGGTAGGTCGCGTGCCGTTGGCCGCGGTGCGTCGGCCAGCCGGTCGGCCCGGTCGGTGTCGTGCCGCCGGTCCGTGGCGTCGTGGGTGGGGTCGACCGTCGGCGCGACGGCCGTCGGCCGGCCGGGCGCCGCGCCGTGGGCGGCCTGCGCCGCGGGAAGGAGGAGGCCCGCCGAAAGAACGGCACTCAGCAGACCCTTGCGCACAGTGTGTAACGGAAACACCGGCTGCTCCTGGGTAGAGGGTGTGGGGGCAGATGCGGAGCCGTGCGGCATCAACTACCGCGCGGAGGTGGGCAGTTGACTGCCCGACGGGCCGCGGCGCGCCCCCGTAACCTAGTAATGTGACATTGCACTGACAACCCGTCGGATACGGGTTTCGATGCGCGGGCTGCTCAGGGCCGTGCGCCGGATGCGTGCGAGGCCCCGTTCACCGTCCCGGCGCCGTACGCGCCCACAGCGACCTCACGTGCCCGAGATGCCGCGCCATGCACGCCTGTGCCCCCGCGGCGTCACCCGCCAGCGCCAGATCCAGCAGTTCCAGGTGTTCCTGCGCCGAAGGCAGCAGCTCGCCCCGCTCGTCGAGACCGGTCAGACCGTAAAGGCGGGAGCGTTTGCGCAGGTCGCCGACGGTCTCGACGAGCCGCGCGTTGCCGGAGAGGGCGAGCAGGTCCAGGTGGAAGCGGCGGTCGGCCTCCAGGTAGCCGATGAGGTCATGGGCCCGCGCGGCGGCGACGATCGCCTCGGCGAGCGGGCGGAGCGCGGCCAGCTGCTCGCGGGAGGCCGTGCGGGCCACCCGCCCCACGGTCGGCACTTCGATCAGGGCCCGTATCTCCGCGAACTGGTCCAGGTCGCGTTCGCTCACCTCGGTCACCCGGAAGCCCTTGTTGCGCACCGGCTCGACCAGGCCCTCGCGCGCGAGGTCGAGCATCGCTTCCCGTACGGGTGTCGCCGAGATCCCGAACCCGGCGGCGAGCGCGGGGGCGGAGTACACGGTGCCGGGGCGGAGTTCACCGGCGATCAGGGCGGCGCGCAGGGCGTGGGCGGCCCGGTCGCGCAGCCGTTCCTGGCCGGTGATCGGTCCGAGGTGCTGCACATCGCCCCCTGGCTGGGCCCCTCGACGGGCGTCTGCGTACCCGGCGTGAACTGGGGCCCAGCGTACAAGGCGAGGCCGGGTCAGGGGATGTGCGCGGGAGTTGGCTCCGTGGCCGGCGGGGGGCGGTCAGTGCGATGTCGGCCGAATCTTCAGTTCGAAACTGCCCCGGGGCTCGGAGCCGAACGGCCCCGCGTGCGCGTCGAACGACGACCCGCCGTACCGCTTGTCCAGTACGGACAGCGACCAGGTCGCCGGGGCGGCGAGCGTGGCGAGGCAGGCGGCGGCGAGGGCGAGGGCGCCGAGCGGACGGCGGCGCGTACGGAGCCGGGGGACGAATACCGCGACCCCGAGCGCCGCGACCCCGAGCAGCCCGGCCGTCGCGACGAGCGGCGTCAGCCACGGCGCGAAGTCCGCCTGCCCGGCCGCGAGATACCCGGCCCAGGCCGCCTGCGCCGCGACGGTCACGGGGAGGGCGAGGCGGACGGCGCGGCTGCCGCGGTCCGCACGGTGCGCGCGCCACATGGCGACGGCCCCGGCCGCGCTCAGGGCCGCGAGCGCGGGCGCCAGACCCGCCACGTACGCCGTGTGCGGTACGGGGACGACGCACAGCACCGCCGCCGTGGTCAGCAGCCAGGTGCCCCACATCACGTAACCGGCGCGCGTCCGGTCCGTACGGGGACGCCCGCGGCTGCGGAACAGGCCGAAGGCGAGGCCGAGCAGGGCCAGTGGGTAGAGCCAGCCGATCTGCCGCACCAGCCGCTCGCCGACCAGCTTGTGCGGCGGGTTGTTCTCCGGGTCCGAAGCCGTGATGCCGCCGCGTCCGGCGCTCCGCGCGGCGCCGCCGCCACCGGACTTCGCGGTCCCGTCCGTGCTGAAGGTGGCGCTGTTGCCCGACTGCCCGAACCGGCCGAATCCGTTGTAGTCGAAGACCATGGAGAAGGCACTGTCGCCCGAGGAGCCGCCCACCTGCGGGCGGACGTCCTTGGGCGTGAACGTCATCAGCAGCACCCAGGACAGCGACACCGCGCCCATGACCACCCCGGCGGTCAGCAGATGGCCGAGCCGCCTGCGGAGCGTGACCGGCGCCGCGAGCAGGTAGCCCACGGCGAGCGCGGGCACGATCAGCCACGCCTGCATCATCTTGGCCTGGAAGCCCAGGCCCACCCAGACCCCGGCGAGCAGCAGCGCTCCGAGGCGCCCGCCTCGCACCGCCCGCTGGTACTGGTCCACCGCCAGCACCAGGCACATGATCAGGGACGCGTCGGGGATCGCGTGGCCGAACATGGAGGCCGCCACGGGGGTGAGGGTGAAGAGGCCGGCCGCCAGGAGACCGGCAGCGGCGCCCTGCCAGCGGCGTACGACGCGGTACATGACCAGCACGGAGACGACGCCCTCGACGCACTGCGGCAGGGTCAGGGCCCAGTCGTGGAAGCCGAAGAGACGGGCGGAGAGGGCCTGCGGCCACAGAAAGCCGCCGATCTTGTCGAGGGTGACGGTGGCGGCGGGGTCGAAGGCGGTGAAGAGGAACGCCTTCCAGCTCTCGGCCATGCTGCGGGCGGCGGTCGAGTAGAACGGGGCCAGGCCGCTGCTGGTGATGTTCCACGCGTACAGCAGTCCGGCCAGCGCGGCGATCACGAGCAGGGCGGGGCGCGCCCACGGGGGCTGTCCGTCCGGGGAGCGCCACAACTCCCAGCGGCGGCGCGAGCGTTGGCGCGTCGCTGCGCGCCGGGACGCGCGCGTCGCGGTGGCGGAGGCGGACGGCGGGGACGGGGCCGAAGGCACGGGGGATGCGGACATGGCAACGGGGCCTCCCGGTCACGGGTGCGGGCGGGGCGGGACGTCCGCGCCGATGGTGGCCCCCTGTGGCGGGACGGGCAAGGGAGGCGATTGACCGGGAATTGTCCGGGAGATGACCGCGCAGCTCAGCGGAGCGGACGTCGCGGCGCTCCGGACAATGTCCGGGCGGCGGGCGGTCATCCGGCGGTGTGCGGGCTGTACGGAATACGACGTACGGCGCGTACGAGGGCGGTGTGCCGGCGGGTCGTTACGGGGGCGTGGGAGCCGTTACGGGGCCCCGGCGTCGCGGGACGCGGCCCCGTCGCCACCGTCCTCCGCCGCCCGGCCGCCGTCCCTGTCCTCCGCCGCCGGACCGCCGTCCGCGGCGCGCCGGTCCGTACGCGGCGGATGGACGGTGAGTTCGGCGACGGCACCGCCGTCCGGGGCGTTCGAGAAGCGCAGGGTCGTACCGAGGACCCGCGCCTGCCCCACGGCGATCGTCAGCCCGAGCCCGTGCCCGCCGTCCTTCCTGCCGTTCTTCGGACGGCTGCGGAAGCGCTGCGGGCCCTCGGCGAGCAGCTCGTCGGGATAGCCGTCGCCGTGGTCGCGGACCGTGACGACCGGCCCGTCCACGGTCAGGACCACCGGCGGACGGCCGTGCTTGTGCGCGTTGACGACGAGGTTGCCCAGCACCCGCTCCAGCCTGCGCTGGTCGGTCTCCACCTCGCAGTCCCGCACCACCCGCACCTCGGCCTCCTGCCCGGTGCCCCGTACGGCGCGCTCGGCCAGCGGCCCGAGCCGGTGCACGTCGAGGTCGGCTCGCTCCACCTCCGCGTCCAGCCGGGAGATCTCCAGCAGGTCCTCGGTCAGCCGGCGCATGGCCTGCACGCGCTCCTGGACCATCTCGGTGGGCCGCCCCGGCGGCAGCAGCTCGGCGGCCGCGTGCAGCCCGGTCAGCGGGGTGCGCAGCTCATGGGCCACATCGGCGGTGAACCGCTGCTCGCTGTGCAGCTTGCTCTGCAGGCTCGCGGCCATCGCGTCGAGCGCGGCGGCCACGGCGGCTGTCTCGTCCCGGGCGTACTCGGGCCGCTGCGCGCGGGGATCGTCCACCCGGGCGTCGAGGTCACCGGTGCTGATGCGGCGGGCCACCTGCGCGGTGCGGTGCAGGCGCCGGGTGACGCTCCGGGTGGCGTACAGGCCGACGATGAGGGTCAGGGTGATCGCGACGGCCGCCGACCCGATGATGGCCTGGTCCAGGCCGCTGATGACGGTCGCCCGCTGGCTGTAGTCCTGGCCGACGGCCAGCGCCTTCCCGTCGGCCGGTGTCACCGCCCACATGACCGGGCGGCCGTCCCGCAGCTGCCCGAGCTGGGTGCCGCGCTCGCCCCGCCGCGCCATGTCCCGCAGGGCGGGCGGCAGCTCCGGCGGGTCCAGGCGCGCGTCACGGCCGAGCGGCTCCCCGGCCACGTACGACGCGACGACCGAGTCCAGCCGTACCAGCGCCGCGTCCCTGGCCTGGTGCTCGGTCTGCCGGCTGACCAGGACGTGGACGAGAATGCCGAGCACCGAGGCCAGGAAACAGCACATGACCATGATGAACAGGGCGGCCTTCCAGCGCAGCGTCGCCGTCCAGGACGGCAGGCGCAGCCGCCGGCGCGCGCGGTCCCGGGCCGTACGGGCGCTCATCGCGCGGCCTTCGGGCGCGCGGGCGCGGTGCGGCCGGACCGCACCGGGTCGAACTCCATCGCCCGCAGCTCCATGGCCTGCGCGCGCTCGTCCCAGGAGTAGACCGTGCGCATCTCGTACCCGGCCGAGCCGCTGGGCTCGCGCAGAATCACCTCCTGGCCGGTCACCTCGACCGACAGCGGCCGGGCGGCGGCGTCCATGATGCGGGTGACCTTTCTGTCGCGGACCGTGAAGACCCAGATGGCCACCTGGTCGTCCGTACCCTCCGCTATGCCGACGATCAGCTCGTCCTTCCCGTCACCGTTGAGGTCCCGGTAGCGGGGAGCCCGTACGGGGCACTTCGGCCGCTGCCGCCGGTCGGCGGTGCAGCGTCGGATCTCCCGCAGGGTGCCCGGGTTGAACTGCGGCCCGCTGTGACCGTCACCGCCCGCGGCGGTCTGCGCCTTGACGATGTCCAGCCATGACACCCGGTGGATGTCCCCCGACGGCACCTCGGGCACCCCGTGCAGCGGCGCGGGTCTGGTGTCCGTGCTCTCCTTGCCGTCCGTGTCCCGGGGCGGCAGCGGGGGCTCGTCCCACAGCTGCGCGGGGGCCGAGACGCCCGGTGCCGGCCCGGCGCTGCGCGCTTCCCCGGTCCCGGTGCAGCCGCTCACCAAGGAGACCGCCGTCGCCCCGGCGACGGCCGGCAGCCAGGCCCGTACCTGTCCGGTGAGCGGCGGCCGTGGGCGGGGAAAAGGCACAGTGTTTCCAGTCGGTGGCTTGCAGGAGCGCGGGCGTCGGGCCCACGCGAACATGATGTTGGCTCTTTTCTGTTGCGGCAATCCGGCGGTTGTGTAACGACCACCCATAAAGCGTTGAACGGTGCCGTTACTCTTCCGGCCGGAGCCGTTCGTCGCGCGGCGGTCCGCCCCGGCCTCCGGGCGCATCTGTTCGGGAATTCTCCGGGGGCCCGCACACGCGAGGAATAGCCGGGCGATTCCGGATGCGCGGGTGGCGGATCGGTATTCCGCGAGCGTTCACCGGCGCATTGCCCGGTGTGTTTCACGAGGCCCTCAGCCGCTTCCCGCCCCGCCCGGACCAGCCATCGCCACCAGCGCGACCGCCGCCTCACGGGCGCGCAGCGCCGTGTCCGGATCGCCGCTGATCGTGGCCGTGGTGATCGCGCCGTCGAGCAGCAGCGCCAACTGGCCGGCCAGTGCTTCCGGGGCGCTGACGGGCAGTTTCCTTACGAGGTCCACGAGGTACGCGTGCACGGCGTCCTTGTGGTCGCGCGCGGCGCGGGCCACGCCCTCCGACACGGCGCCCAGTTCCCCGTACGCGTTGATGAAGGCGCAGCCGCGGAAGCCGGGTCCGGTGAACCAGGTGTGCAGCCAGTCGAAGACGGCGGCCGGCGCGTCCTGCGGCGTGGCGGCGTGTGCGTCGACGTACCCGGCGAGGGCGGTGCGCCAGCGCTCGTCGCGGTGGCGCAGGTACGCCTCCACCAGCTCGTGCTTGGACGGGAAGGACTGGTACAGCCGCTTCAGCGACACGCCCGAGGCGCCGCGGATCTCGTCCATGCCGACGGCCTGGATGCCCCGTGCGTAGAACAGCTCCTCGGCGGCGTCCAGCAGCCGTACCCGGGCTTCTTCCTGTTGCACCAAGCCTCCCGCTTTCCCTGAGAACGACCGTTCTCTAGAGTAGCGGACAGCGCGGAGAACGGCCGTTCTCCGTGTGGTTCCCCCTGCAAGGAGGCCGTCATGGCACCACGTCCCCCGCTCCCGCCGTTCGACCGGGAGACCGCGCTGAAGAAGGTCCAGGCCGCCGAGGACGCCTGGAACACCCGCGACCCCGAACACGTCGCGCTCGCCTACACCGAGGACTCGGTCTGGCGCAACCGCGGCACCTTCCTCACCGGGCGCGCCGAGATCACGGCCTTCCTCCGCGAGAAGTGGGCGCGCGAACTCGACTACGCGCTGCGCAAGGAACTGTGGGCCTACCAGGACGACCGGATCGCGGTGCGGTTCCAGTACGAGTGCCGCGACGCGGACGGCCAGTGGTGGC
This sequence comes from Streptomyces sp. NRRL F-5755, assembly GCF_001279365.1. Lineage (NCBI taxonomy): Bacteria > Bacillati > Actinomycetota > Actinomycetes > Kitasatosporales > Streptomycetaceae > Streptomyces > Streptomyces sp. NRRL F-5755. The sequence continues at coordinate 54,186 of NZ_LGCW01000260.1, forward strand.
GCAGCTACGGCAACGAACTGTGGGAGTTCACCGGCGAAGGGCTGATGCGGCGGCGGGAGGCCAGTATCGACGACGTACGGATCGACGCGGCGGAGCGGCGCATCTTCGGTCCGCGGCCGGACGCGGAGCGCGGGGCCCTCGTCCCGGTGCGGTGAGCTGAGCACGGCCCGGGGCCGTGACGCACCCCGCCCCGCCGGGACATCCCGGCGGGGCGGAGCCGTGCGGTGGTACGGCGCGGCCGTTGACGACGACAGGGCGCGCCGGAGGCTGCGTCGGGTGACGCCTACTTCACGTTGATCCCGGTCCAGGCGGCCGCGACCGTCTTGTACTCGGTGCTGTTGGCGCCGTACAGGTCGGCGGCGGCCTTCAGCGTGCCGGTGCGGGCGCCCGCGTACTTCGTGGTGGAGGTGAAGTACGTGGTCAGCGCGCGGTACCAGATCTTCTCGGCCTTGGCGCGGCCGATGCCGGTGACCTTCGAGTTGTCGTAGGTCGGGCTGTTGTAGGTCACGCCGTTGATGGTCTTCGTGCCGCTGCCCTCGGACACCAGGTAGAACCAGTGGTTGGCCGGGCCCGAGGAGTAGTGCACGTCGACGCCGCCCAGCGACGAGGACCAGTAGTCCTTGGACGCGCCGTCCTTGGAGGGCTTGTCCATGTAGCGCAGCGGGGTGCCGTCACCGTTGATGTCGATCTTCTCGCCGATGAGGTAGTCGCCCTTGTCGACCGCGTTGTTGGCGTAGAACTCGGCCGCCGTGCCGAAGATGTCGGACGTCGCCTCGTTCAGACCGCCCGACTCACCGCTGTAGTTGAGCTTGGCGGTGGCGGCGGTGACACCGTGGCTCATCTCGTGGGCGGCCACGTCCAGCGCGGTCAGCGGGTTGCTGTTGTTCTGGCCGTCGCCGTACGTCATGCAGAAGCAGGAGTCCTGCCAGAACGCGTTGACGTAGCTGTTGCCGTAGTGGACGCGGGAGTAGGCGGCCTTGCCGTCGTTGCGGATGCCGCTGCGGCCGTGCACGTTCTTGTAGTAGTCCCAGGTCACCGCCGCGCCGTAGTGCGCGTCGACGGCCGCGGTCTGGCGGCCGCCGCCCCACTTGTCGTCGGCGTCGGTGAAGAGCGTGCCGGTGCCGGACGTGCCCTGCTTGAGGTCGTACGTCTTGTGGCCGCCGCGGGCGCCGTCGGTGAGGTTGTAGGTGCTGCCGCTCTTGGTCGTGGTGAGCGGGACGGTGCCGCTGTAGGAGCTGGTGCCTGTACCGGTCTCGATCGTCTCGTCCTGGAAGAGCTTCTTGCCGGTCTTCGCGTCGGTGACGACGTGCAGCTCGCTGGGCGTGCCGTCCTTCTGGACGCCGGTGACCACGGTCTCGTACGCGAGGACCGGCTTGCCGGAGGCGGCCCAGATCACCTTGCGCGGCGCGTTCTTGGCCTCGGCCTTGGTGTTCTTCTCGGCGGCGGAGGCGGACAGCGCGCTCTTCTCGGCGGCGGCCGCCGGCTGCGCGGCGTCCGTGGTGGGCACGGCTATCTCGGCCTGCGTCGCCTTGTCGACCGTGCGGGTGCCGTTCTTCTTCTCGTGTACGACCAGGTCCCCGCCGAGGACCGGCAGGCCCTCGTAGGTGCGCTCGTAGCGCGTGTGCACCGTGCCGTCCGCGTCCTTGATGACGTCGCGGGCGATCAGCTTCTCCTGGCTGCCGAGCCCGATCTTCTGCGCGGTACCGGCGGCGTCCGCCTGGGCGCTCTTGATCGCGGCGACGCGCTGCTGGCCGGAGAGCGCGAGGGCGCCGGTCGCGGCGTCGGGCTGGGCGGTCGCCGAACCGGTCTGGAAGGCGACCGCGACCATGGCGGCGGAGGCGACCAGGGCGGCGGCACGGAGGGAGTGCTTGCGGGGGGTGGAGGTCATGCGTCTCAACTCAGTCTCCTAGCGCGGGCCGTACGGTTGCGGCCCGAATGAGGGGGAGGGCGCGCCCTGTCGGGCCGCCCGGTGGTGCAGGAGTGAATCGAGAGGAGAGTGCCATCACCTGACCGGTCTTGTCAGGTCTTCAACAAGGATTTCACATGGGGTTTGACGAAATGCGGTTGTTTGTCATCGATTTGCGGCCGGTGAGCGACCGATTGTGAACAGCACGGTGAACGCGCGCCGGCGGTCCGGGGACCGAGTGTCGGGCGGTACGGAAGGGACGGGAGGGGCGGCATGCCGGAGGCCCGGCATCCGCGCGGGGATGCCGGGCCTCCGTACCCGTACGGCCGGACTACGTCAGGACGTGGGCAGCTTCGCGGACCAGGCGGTCACGGACAGCGTGCCGTTGTCCACCTCCTGATCGAACGGGACAACGCTGTGCGCGTTGCTGCCCGTCGGGGAGATCTGGAGGCTCTTGGCGTGCGCGGTGTTCGCGCCGGTGTGCGTCCACACCAGATCGGCGTAGGCGCTCCGGCCCGGCTTCAGCGTGACCCGGTGCACGCCCGGGTCCTTGGCGAAGTACGTGTCACCGTGCCGCACCGTGGTCTTCAGCGCCGTGTGCCCGGCACCCTCCAGCGCCAGGCCCGGGTAGCCGGATATCGCGCAGGTGACCTTGCCGGTGTTCTGCACCCGCAGGTACGTGCCCGCGTGGTTCATCCCGTGCTGGCTGCCGCCCGCGTCGGTGGTGGTCGCCTTCAGCGTCCCCGGCTGGCACTCCCCGGCACCCGCCGGTGCGGCGGCGGAGGCGACACCCGTACCCGCTCCGGCGGCGAGCGCGACGGCGGCGGCAACGGCGGCAGCGGTACGCAGACCACGCATGGTCGATCAACTCCTCTCTCCCCGGGGCCCGGGGAGAACGATCAGTGATGCACCCACCCGCCTGCCCCATGGACCCGACTCGATACGTACTCGGTCGCGGCTTTGGCCGCATCCGGTCGCATCCGTGCGGCAGTGGACGGAAACGTGCACCCCGTGCTTCCTTCTTGCGTGCCGTCCACTCTGGGCGGCGCCGCTGTCGATCGGCTAACGGGCCGCTAACGTCCGGGCGCTGTGATCCGGGCGGGACTCACTCCGGCCCCAGCCGGCCGTCGAGCGCGGCACCGACCTCCGGGCAGCTCGCGCGGACGGTGTCGAGGAACGCGGCCAGCACGGGGGAGCTGTCCCGCGTGGCGAACGACAGGACCAGGTCGGGCAGCCGGGCCGGTGGGGTCACCCGGCAGAACCAGGCGCCCTTGCGCGGGACCGCCGTCATCCGCGAGGGCCCCAGTCCGACCCCCACGCCGGACACGGCAAGGCTGATGATCGTGTGCACGTCCCGGGCGACCGTGGCACTGTGACAGGCCGCCGAGTCCTCGCCCAGCAAGGCGCTCAACGCGATGCCGATGGCCGGTTCGTCGTCGCAGGACGCCACGATCAGGTGCTGTTGCCGCAGCTGCGCCACGCTCACCGAAGGACGGCCCGCATAGGGGTGCGCCGTACCGACGACGGCGGTCAGATGATCGCGCCCGATGGTCACGGACGTCAGGTTCTCCGCCCCCCGGCCGCGTGGCCGCCCCAGCCCGACCGCCACGTCCAGCTCACCGGCGACCAAGGCGGCGGTGCTCCGGCTGGTCGCCATCTCGTGCAGCTCCAGCCGCACTTCGGGGCGTTCCCGGCCGAACCGGCCGAGCACCCCGGGGAGCGGATCGAGCAGGGCCGAGGCGATGAAGCCCAGCCGCAGCCTGCCCGTCTCGCCGCGGGCGGCGCGCTGCGCGTCGGTCACGGCCGACGCCATCTCCGCCAGGGCCCGCCGGGCCCGGTCGAGGAACGCCGTACCCGCGGCCGTCGGGAAGACACCCTGCCGCGTACGGTCGAACAGCCGCGCGCCCACTTCCCGTTCCAGGTCGGCGATCTGCTTGGACAGCGGGGGCTGCGCGATGCCGAGCGCCTCGGCCGCCCGGCCGAAGTGCTGGTGGTCGGCGAGGGCAAGGGCGTACCGCAGGTGCCGCGCTTCCACGGCCGGCTCCTTCCGTACGGGCGATGCCACGGTGATACCTGAGAAGTATCGTCGGCCCGCTTCCCAGATCTCAACATAGATGAGAGACCCGCACGCGAGGTGTGCTGGGGCCATGTCCGACACCGATCTCGAAACCACGGTCTTCGTCTTCGTCCACGGCGCCTGGCACAGCTCGTGGCAATGGGGAGCCACCCAGCGCGCGCTCGCCGCACTCGGCGCCGCGAGCGTCGCCGTCGACCTCCCGGGCCACGGCTTCGACGCGCCCGTACCCACGGGCTACGCCCTCCCCGGTCAACCCGCCCTGACCACCGAGAAGTCGCAGCTCGCCACCTTGACCATGGAGGAGTGCGCCGACTCCGTCCTGGCCGCGCTGCGCAGCGTGCGCCGCTTCCGTACGGTCGTGCTCGTCGCGCACAGCGCGGGCGGCGGACCCGCGTCGCTGGCGGCCGAGCGCGCTCCCGAACTGGTGGACCGGATCGTCTACCTCACCGCCTTCGTGCCCGCCGGCCGCCCGCGCAGCTCCGACTACGCGGCGGCGCCCGAGAACGCCGCCGCGCTCGGCCGGGGACTGCCGGTCGGCGACCCGGACGCGCTGGGCGCCGTCCGTATCAACCCGCTGTCCCCCGACCCCGAGTACATCGAGGAGCTGCGGCAGACCCACTACCAGGACACTCCCGCGGACCGGTTCGACCGCTGGCGCCTGGCGCTGAGCCCCGACCTGCCCCTGGCGATCATCGAATCCCCGGTGGAGCTGACCGCCGGGCGGTGGGGCCGGATACCCCGGGTGTTCCTGCGCTGCGCCGACGACCGGGCCCTGCCGCCCGCCACCCAGGATCTGATGATCACCGAGGCAGACCGCGCCGTGCCCGGCAATCCCTTCACCGTGCGCACCCTGCCCGGCAGCCACACCCCGTTCGCCGCCCGGCCGCGCGAGCTGGCGGCGGCGCTGGCCGGGAGCGTGCGGCCCGCGGAGGGCCGGTAGCTCGTCGGGAGCGCGGGCGCGCCCGTGGTCAGGGCGCGCCCGCCGTCCGCCGGTCAGTTCATGGTCGACCCGATGGGCGCGCCGGTGGTCAGGAAGGTGGTCGCCGGGAGCGAGCCGTCCGCGCGGCGCGGGCCGTACGCGGTACGGGCGTCCGTCGACCGGAACGGGGGCGTCGCCACCCCGTGGTCCCAGGTGTTCCCGGACGACGCGGCGGCGGAGCCCACCTTCGCCGGCCGGCCACCGTTGGCGACGGCCAGGTTCTTCGACAGGCGGGCCTTGCCGGTGGCGAAGTAGAAGCCCTCCTTCTTGTTGGCGTAGGCCGTGTTGCGCGTCAGCACGGTCGCGCCGGGATTGCTGTTCTCGGTGAAGCCGTGCAGCGTGTTGTCCCAGGCCGCGTTGTTGTTCACCACGTGCGCGGCGACCGTACCGCCGCCGCCCAGCTTGAAGCCGTTCCCATTGCCCTCGAACGCCGGGTCGTTCCAGCGGTTCTTGCCGTTGCCGTACGCCCAGGTGTGCTCGATGGTGACCGGACCCGCGAACTTCCACAGGTCCAGCCCGTCGTCCGCGTTGTTGAACAGCCGTGCACCGGTGATCCGGTTGCCCTTGCCCGAACCGAACTTCACGGCGATGCCGTCGGCGTTCTGGCCGTGCGTGGCCGGGTCGAAGTTGCCGTGACTGTCCAGGTTCTGCACGAGATTGTCGTTGGTGCCCTCGCCGCGCAGCGTGAAACCGGAATTCCCGTTGTCGGCGGTGACCAGATTCCTGAAGACGCCACCGGTGGAGGAAGTGGCCACGAATCCATGGGCGGGGGACTTCTGGAAGGTGAGGTTCTGGACGGTCCAGTAGTCACCGGAAATCCCGGCCAGCCAGGAACCCGCGGGCAGCTTCGACCCGTCGATCCGCACCTTCTCGTTGCCGTACGCGGTCAGGGTGATACGGGCCGACGGCGTGCCGTCGGCGGCGCTCTTGAGGCTCTTGGCCGGGTAGTACGTACCGCCGCGCACCTGAATGACGGTGCCGGCCTTGGCGTGTGCGACGGCGTCCTGGAGGGCCGCGTCGGTCGACACGACGACGGTCTGCGAGGCCGCGCCGGCCGTGCCCGGGGCGAGCCCCAGCCAGGCCCCTCCCGCACCGGCGGCCACGGCGACGGCGGCGGCGATGGTCACGGTACGGGTTTTGCGGTGGCGACCGGTACTGCTCACGGCAGCTGATCCTTTCGTGGGGGACAGACGGCGAGCGGCACTCCGGGCACGCGCCCGCGGGGCCGCTCTCTTCTTGGTGACCGCCGCTCACGGGAAGGTTGCCGCCGACCGTCACAGAACCGGGAATTCCGCCGTCGCATTGTGAGAAATGGAGTTTGCGGGCGGCGTTTCGAAATGCGGTACGGAACCCCTGTAACAGCAGCAACAAGAAGGCCCGTGGTCCGGTGGCGGCGGCGCATGCTACACCGGCGGAAATCCCCGGACCGGGAGAAGCGTATAAATAATCCTCATGAATGAAGATGCGGCCGGGGACGGGAATCGCCCCGGGGTCCGGGCATATCTTTTTCGCGGCAGGACAAGCCGACCATTGAAAGGATGAACAGGTGAGGATTTCAATGAAGATGACCACCGCCCTGGCCTCCAGCGCCATGCTGGCGGCCGCCCTCCTCGGTGCGGGTGGCGCCACCCAGGCGTTCGCGGCGCCCGCTGACCCGGCCGCCCAGACGTGGACGCATTCCGTCCAGAACGATGCGCACAACACCAATATCGATGCCTATTACGGTACCGGAGTGGTGACGCGGACCGCGGACTACGTATACCAGGTCTGGAAGGGGACCCGCGTCGGAAAGACCGAAGCGGGGGTGGGTGTTTACACCATCAAGCCGGTCGTTCCGCCCTCGCCGGTGGGTTATGGCGGGAAGTGCCTGACCTTCAACGGGGAGAACGTCCAGGTTACTTTGGAAAAGTGCGTCGACGGCCAGGTGAATCAGCGCTGGATCGTCAATACGGCGCTGGACAAGACCAGCATCATTCCCGAAAAGGCCCGCGACCTTCGCCTCCAGGCCGAAGCGGGGGACGCGATCCCGCTGAAGCCGCAGAAGGTCGATGACGGAGCCGACCAGTCGTGGATGCTTTATGACAAGGACTGACCAGTAAGGCCCATAGTGAGGGAAGGAGCGGCCCGGCGCCCGGTGGGTGCCGGGCCGCTCCGTGCCGTACCGCCGGAACCGGCCCCCCGGCACGGATGGATACTGATCTTCATGCGTATCGACTTCGATCCGGAACAGTTCGACCGCCAGGGCTTCTACCGGCTGCTCACCGCGTCCGTGGTGCCGCGGCCCATCGCCTGGGTGTCCACCATCTCCGCCGAGGGCGTGGCCAATCTCGCTCCGCACTCGTTCTTCAACATCGCCTGCGTCGCGCCGCCCATCCTCCAGTTCTCGGCCGTCGGCCGGAAGGACTCCCTCCGTAACGTCGAGGAGACCGGGCAGTTCGTGGTCAACTTCGCGCCGGAACAGCTCGCCGAGCAGATCAACGAGACCGCGACCGACTTCCCGCGCGGCGTCAGCGAGTTCGACGAGGTGGGCGTGGCCGCCGAGCCGAGCCTGCGGGTCAAGCCGCCGCGGGTCGCGGCCTCGCCGGTGGCGTTCGAATGCGAACTGCACAGCACGGTGCGGTTCGGCGACTCCACCGTCGTCTTCGGCCGGGTGGTGCACGCGGTCGTGTCGCAGGAGGTCATGACCGACGGCCACCCGGAGATCGACAAGCTGAAGCCGCTGTCCCGCCTGGGCAAGGACGAGTGGGGGACGATCGGCGACGTACGGGAGATCTCCCGTATCCGGCACGCGGACTGGCGGGGGCCGGGCGCGGGGGCCTGAGGGGGCGCGCCGAAAGAGCCGGTCAGGGTACGGGACGCGCGGCCCGCGCCCGTACCCCCGGCACCGGCGGCGAAGCAGCGCGTTTCGTACCCCTCTCACTGCCGTCCACTTCCGCATCACCCTCGTCTCCGAGACTCTGCGGTGACCCGGCCCGCAGACGTAGCGGGCCACCGGCCCCTGGAGATGCGATGACGAGATCGACGGGCTGCTCCGCCGCGGCACCGGACCTCCCCCCGGATGTGCCACCGGCCACGGGCGCCGCCCGCGCCTCCGTGAGCCCGTTCAGCCGCCGCACCGCGCTGCGCGTGGTCGCGGCGACGGCCGTCGGCACGCCCGCCCTGGCGTACGGCGGCGGCACCGCGCACGCCGCCCGGGGCGACCGGCGGCTGCGCACCATGACGTTCAACCTCCGGTACGCGTCGAACGAGCGGCCCAACTCGTGGCCCGAACGCCGCCCGGTCATGCGCGACTTGCTGCACCGGGCGGCGCCGCACCTGCTCGGTACGCAGGAGGGGCTCTACCACCAGCTCCAGGACATCGCGGAGGACCTCGGCGAGGACTACGCCTGGCTCGGCACCGGCCGCGGCGGCGGCAGCCGCGACGAGTTCGCCGCCATCTTCTACGACATCCACCGACTGGCACCGGTCGAGTACGACCACTTCTGGCTGTCCGACACCCCGTACCTGATCGGTTCGGCGACGTGGGGCAACACCGTCATCCGGATGGCGACCTGGGTACGCTTCCGTGACCTGCGGACCGGCGGCGAGTTCTACGCCCTGAACACCCACCTGGACCACCTGAACCAGTACTCGCGCGAGCGCTCCGCCACCCTGATCACCGACCGGCTGCGCCCACTCGACCCGGCGCTGCCGCGCATCGTCACCGGCGACTTCAACGTCCCCGCCCACCACAACCCCGTCTACGACACGATGCTCGCCCGCGGCGGCCTCGTGGACAGCTGGGACACCGCCGAGTCGCGCAGCACCCTGTACGCCACGTACCACGGCTACCGGCCGCTGGTACGGGACGGCGAACGGATCGACTGGATCCTCACCTCGCCGTCGGTCCGCACCCACCGCGCCGTGATCGACACCTTCTCCGAGGACGGGCAGTTCCCCAGCGATCACCTGCCGGTACGGGCGGTGCTGGAGTTGCCCGAGGCATCCAAGAAGTGAGGCGGCGTCTCGTCAGGGCCCGGCCGGGTGGGAGCGGGCGACGGAACCGCCCGTATCAGCCGGTCTGAGCGCTGCGCGCGCTCCCGTTCCCGCCGCCGGCGGCCGCGGCGCCGCTCCTGCCGCGTACCTGGAGCCCGGCCAGCAGGTCGTGCGTCGCGGTCGCCACCGCGTCCACGGCCTGCTCGAACACCTCCCGGTTGTGCGCGGCCGGCGCACGGAACCCGGAGATCTTGCGGACGTACTGGAGAGCAGCCGCCCGGATGTCGTCCTCGGTCACCTCGGGTGTGGCCGGGGGGCGGAGCGTCTTGATACTGCGGCACATAGGTCCAGTGTGCCTCGCGAGGGCGGGGCGGGGGCGGGAACGGAGGGGGAGCGGGGCAGGGGGCGGTCGGGCAGCGGATGTACGTACGTCCGGAACCGGGCGGACCGGCCGGGGCCCGGGACAGCCGCGTGGAGCCGGGCGCCTACTCCAGCCCGGTGACCCGCAGCGTGATGTTGAGGCGGCCACTCGTCAGCCCCGTCGCGGGGTCACCGGTCCCCGGCAGGACCTTGGTCACCCCGTGGTACGCGAAGCGCGACGGCCCGCCGAAGACGAACAGGTCGCCGGAGGCCAGCTCGATGTCGGTGTAGGGCCGGTTGCGGGACTCGGTGTTGCCGAAGCGGAAGACGCAGGTGTCGCCGATGCTGAGCGACACGACCGGGGCGCTGGAGCGTTCGTCCTTGTCCTGGTGCATGCCCATCCTGGCCTGACCGTCGTAGAAATTGATCAGAGCGGTGTCGGGTGTGTAGCCCTCGCCCGCCGTCGCGTCCTCGTACGCATCGGCCAGCGCCGCCCGCCCCAGCTGGACCAGCCAGTCCGGGAACTCGGCGACCCGGGCGCCGTTGACGTCGTCGGCGGTCCGCTTGTACGCGTACGGCTGCCAGTGCCAGCCGAGGCACACCGTCTGTACGGACATGACACCGCCGCGCGGCAGCCGGGTGTGCCGGATCGGCACCGGCCCCCGCGCCCAGCCGCGGCAGGCGGTCACCAGCTCCCGCTGCCGCTCCGGGGACAGCCAGCCGGGTATGTGCACGGCGCCGGGCGTGGGCCGGGACCGTACGGACCCCGGAACCCCGAGGCCGGGCAACGGCATGTTCACGACGATCTCACTCCCGGCCGGTACGCGCGGGGCGCACCACGTACGGTCCTGCCGCTCCCTTCCCGTCCGTTTTCCTCCACCGCCGCTTCCGCTCGGCCGACCCCGGCCGCCGTCCGGTCCACGGCTCTCGTCCATATCTCCAGCAACCGCGCGTACTCCGCGCGGTCCTCTGCCGTCCACGACCGGCCACGGCGAGCGCGCACGAACTGCCGGATCGCCTCGTTCGCGACGGCGGCGGCAGGAGGCGCACCCGTGGAAGGGGGAGGAGTTGGGGGCATGCCATCCATGCTAGGGGCGGGCACTGACAACGCCCCCCCGCCGCAGGCTCCTCGGCGTCCGCACGACCGCCCGGCCCGGCCCCGTGCACCGTACACACGGGGCTGACCTGCTCCGACCGGTACGTGCCCGGTGCACGGAAATCTCCATATGTGTCCAGCCCCACACCCTCCGTCCCCGCCCGCGCGCCACCTCACGGCCCTCCGACGGCCCACGTCGGCCCGCCC